>JAKLIR010000321.1 GCA_022709505.1 bacterium
TCCGGTTTCGTTTGTCTTCCCTCCGAGGCGGCGATGCGTATCAACCGCGCGACGCCCTCGACGTCCAGCGTTTGGAACGGATTCGCGTCGAGTATTCTCTTGTCGAGATAGCTGACGAGGAATTTGTGTTCCGAGTCGTCCCGGCTGAGTCCGAAAGTCGTCTGCGTGAGGTCGTTTGTTCCAAAAGAGAAGAAGTCGCAGTGCGCTGCGATATCAGCCGCGGTGAGCGCCGCGCGCGGTATCTCGATCAAGACGCCGACCTTATATTCGATCTTCGTCTTATGCGCCTCGAAAACGCGCAGGGCCGTCATGTCGATGTTTTTCTTCACGCTTTTCAGTTCGTTTACATGGCCCACGAGGGGTATGAGTATTTCGGGCTTCACCGGAATATTTTCCCACGAGACCTCGCAGGCGGCTTCTAAGATGGCGGTTATCTGCATCTGAAAGATTTCCGGCCTCAGGATGCCGAGCCGGCAGCCGCGCAGGCCGAGCATGGGATTCACTTCCCGGTGCGTCTGTATTTTTTTAAGGATGGATTCCTTCAGATTGATCACTTCTCTGTTGGCGCCCTTGCTTCGGAGTTCGCAGATGGACCGTATGAGAGGTTCGGTTTCCGGAATGAATTCGTGCAGGGGGGGATCGAGCAGTCTCAGCACGGCCGGCTTTCCATTCAGATAGCGGAAGATTTCCAAGAAATCATCCTTGTGAACTTTCTGAAGGCGGGTGAGCAATTTTTTTTCTTCGGCCGCGTCGTCCGCTATGACGAGTGTCTGAATAATGGGAAGCCGGTCGCTCGACATGAGCATGGTTTCCGTGCGGCAGAGGCCGATGCCTTCGGCGCCGAGCTCTATCGCGCGCAGGGCGTCTTCGGGAGTGTCCGAATTAGCGCGGACGCCGAGAGTTTTCACTTCGTCGGCCCACGACATCAGTTGGCGAAACTCCTCGCTGATGGTTGTTTTTCTCATGGGGACGGTGCCGAGGAACACGCGTCCGGAGGCGCCGTCGATCGTAATAACGTCGCCCTGTTTTACTTTGACTTCGCCGATGGTGAAGACGTTGTTTTCGGTGTCGATCTGGATTTCCGTGCAACCGGCCACGCAAGGTTTTCCGGCGCGGCGCGCGACGACGGCCGCATGGCTCGATCTGCCGCCTCTTGTCAGTAGAAGTCCGTCCGAGGCGTCCACCCCGATCATGTCTTCTATCTTCGTGTCCGGGCGGACGAGGATGGATTCCCTGTGCTGTTTTTTCAGGTTGACGGCCTCTTCGGGGGAGAACGCGACCACGCCCGAGGCGGCGCCGGGTGAGGCGGGAAGTCCGCGCGTGAGGCTGCGGATCTGCACGTTCGGGTCGATGTATCTGTGAAGTATCTGGACGAGGCTGTCCGGGTTCACGAGAAGAAGAGCTTCCTCCCGTGTGAGAAGCCCCTCCGAGACCATGTCCACGGCGGCTTTTATCGTCGCCTGCGCCGTGCAAGTCGCGGGCCGTGTCTGCAGAAAATAAAGCCGGCCGCGTTCGATCGTGAATTCGATTTCCTGAATGTTCTTGTATGTCTGTTCGAGCTTTTCGGACACGGAAGCGAGCTGCTCGTAAACGGAAGGCAGTTCCTCTTTGATAGAGGAGATGGATCTGGGGGTGCGGCCGCCTTCGAGTATCTCTTCGCCCTGAGCCCGCGGCAGGTATTCCCCGTAAAGTCTTTTTATTCCTATGATCGGATCCCGGGTTATAGCCGTGCCGACGCCGGAGTCCGAGTCGATGTTGCCATAAACCATAGCCTGCACGACAACCGCGGTGCCGCTCGAATGCGGGATCCTCATAAGGTTTCTGAAAACCATTGACCTCGGGCTATTCCACGAATGGAAAACAGCTTCCACCGCTTCTTGTAGCTGCTTGTAGGGGTCTTCCGGAATCGACTTTCTCGTTGTTTTGTGAATTACGGATATGTAGCTTTCGGTAAGTTTTTTAAATTGATGTGTGTCGAGGTCGTCCGGAGAAAAAGCGCCCGCGCGGTCGAGCTGCTGCTGTAGTGCTCGGTGGAACTCGCGTTTATCGATTCCGAAAACAACCTGTCCGAACATTCGGACGAAGCGTCTGTGGCAGTCCAGCACGAA
The DNA here is from genome assembly GCA_022709505.1 of bacterium. Classification (GTDB taxonomy): domain Bacteria; phylum UBP15; class UBA6099; order UBA6099; family UBA6099; genus JAKLIR01. Next base: position 2,109 of record JAKLIR010000321.1, read on the forward strand.
TCTTTCGTCGCCTGTTTCGGCGGCGAGAGCTTCAACTGTTGTGGGGGTCATGCCGAGGTTCAGGAGCGTTTCCATCATTCCGGGCATGGGCGAGGCCGCGCCGGAGCGGACGGACAGGAGCAGCGGGCGCGGTCCGGAACCGTAGGCGCGCCCGGTCTTTTTTTCGATGGATTCCACGCCGCTCTTTATTTCCTCGAAAAGGCCTTTCGCGAGTTTCTCTCCGCCTTCGAAGAAATCGACGCATGCCGAAGTCGGGATTATGAAACCGGGCGGAACTTCGAGTCCCATGCTCAACATGTCGCCGAGGCACGCGCCTTTAAGCCCGAGTTCGGCCGCGCGCGCCGAGGAAGCTTGTTCAATCCCGACGATCATTTATTGTCCCTCGCGCTCTTTTCGATTGCTTTTATCTTTTTCCAGTTTTCTATGATTTCCTCTTCCGACGAGACTTTCACGTCGGAGAAAACGTGCGGATGCCTGCGGACGATCTTTTCGCAGGCGAGGCGGAGACAGTCGTCCACCGTGAACCGGCCTTCCTCTTCCGCGACTCGGCACAGGAGCATGATGATTAGGAGGACGTCGCCTATTTCCTCGGCGGAATCTTCATCCGATCCGGATTCGAGAGCTTCGAGAGCCTCGCGGGCTTCCTCGACGAGGTACGGAGCGAGCGACCGCAGCGTTTGCCGCTTGTCCCACGGGCAGCCGCCTTCGCCGCGGAGCGTTACAATCAATTCTCTGAGTTCGTCCAGACCGGACATCCGAGCCCTTCGCCTTTCACAGGAAATCTAATTCTAATATGCCGGGCGGCAAAACTCAACGCCGAAGGCGCGGATTTCATAGTAAAACGGCGTCGCCCCGATAATAAGCTATGCACATAAAATGATATCGCACGCTTGACATCCCATCGCGGCAAATTTATTATGACACTGGTTTGGTTTATAAAGAAAAAGAAAGCGGGGCTGAGGGAAAATTCTCTTTTCGGAGACGGAGAAAAACGGCGAAGCACGGAGAACACCGGCGGGGAGCAGCCGGTTTGAAAGAAACAACCGACCGCGTTACAACCACGTGTCTTAATCAATTGCCCCGGGCCGAAACACACAGTTCGGACCAATCGCTACTTTCAGGATCGGCTAAACTTTAGACCGGATGAGGAATCCGGTTATAAAGTTTTAGGATAAAGAAAGGCCGAATCGGGCGGCGCGTCCGCCCGGGAATGATAGGGAGGATATCTATGGCATCTACAAAGTACGTTTATTTTTTCGGGGATGGGAAAGCGGATGGGAAAGCGGACATGAAAAACCTTCTGGGCGGAAAGGGCGCGAACCTTGCCGAAATGACAAGTCTGAATATTCCGGTGCCGCCCGGATTCACTATCACAACAGAAGTTTGCACCTATTACTACGCCAACAAGAAGAGCTATCCGAAGGAACTCAAGGCGCAGGTCGAGGGGGCGATGGCCAAGTGCGACAAAATCATGGGCGCGAAGTTCGGCGATGCAAAGAATCCGCTCCTGTTCTCGGTCCGCTCCGGAGCGCGCAAATCCATGCCCGGAATGATGGAGACGGTTCTGAACGTAGGGCTCACGTCCAAAACCATTCCCGGCTTAGTCGCAAAAACAGGCAACGAGCGGTTTGTTTACGACGCTTACCGGAGACTCATTCAGATGTATTCCGACGTCGTGATGGAAAAAGCGGCCGGGATCGAGCCGAAAGAGGACCGCGGCATAAGAATGCAACTCGAAGAGGAACTCGACGCTTTGAAGGAAAAAAGACGCGTCAAAACAGACGCGGAACTTTCCGCCGAAGACCTGAAGGGCCTCGTCGAGATTTACAAGAAAAAGATCAAGAAGGTATTGGGCAAGGAATTCCCGGACGACGCGTGGCAGCAGTTATGGGGCGGGATATCCGCCGTGTTCCAGTCGTGGAACGGCCGGCGCGCGATCTCCTATAGAAAGATAGAAGGAATTCCCGATGAATGGGGAACGGCTGTAAACGTTCAGGCCATGGTTTTCGGGAACATGGGAGATAATTCGGCGACGGGCGTGGCGTTCACTCGTAACCCCGCGACAGGCGACGCCAATTTCTACGGAGAATGGCTGACGAACGCACAGGGCGAGGATGTCGTGGCGGGGATAAGGACTCCGAATCCTCTGAATAAAGTTACGAAGACGGAAAACACGAAACACCTCGCGAGTCTTGAGGAAACGTACCCGAAACTCTACAAGCAGTTGTACGACATAAGGACGAGGCTCGAAAAACATTTCAGCGACATGCAGGACATCGAGTTCACGATTCAGGAAGGGCGTTTGTGGATGCTCCAGACGCGGACGGGAAAGAGGAACGGGATCGCCGCGGTGCGCATGGCGGTGGATATGGCGAACGAGAAACTTATTTCCACCCGCGAAGCCAT
>JAKLIR010000322.1 GCA_022709505.1 bacterium
GAGATCACCCACTTTTTTAGTTTTTATATACTCCCTGATGTTATCCACCGACGCCTTTTTCTGCCGGTTCATCGAAAGCACGCCCTGACGCACTCCCCATGAAAAAAGGTGCCCGATGATAAGTCCTTCGAGCTTCGTCCCCGAAAACGCTTTCAGTGCAGCGACATCCGTCGTGGCTTTTCTCGTCTCCCGGCTTCTTCTGTCCTCGGCCCCGGTCACGCTGTCTATGAAATCCAGCACGAGAATCTCTCTCGCGTCATCCGGTTTGCTTTTTATCAACTCCGCCGGCTGATCGTTGTCATAGAGATCGATGAATGCTTTTTCGATGCGCGGCGCCGCCTCGCGTATTTCTTTATCCCGATATCCCGATTCGGTGATCGGAACAAAAATGTTTTTTGCACCGATATCACTCGAAGCGCTTTCGAAAAAACTTTCGTGTTTATACAGCGCTTCATCCGGTATTGCCCAATATAGAAAGGACGGCTGCGCGAGTGCCGCACGTGTTAAATCGACGATTCTTTTTCTCGCTTCTGCTTCATCCGCCCAAATGAGCATTCCGGAAACCGGCAATTCACTTATGACGAACAGCCCCGCTTTAGAACAATCCTCGAAAAACTCTTTAGGAGGTGGGAATCCGCAACAGTAAACGCAATTGAGGGACATTTCCTTTATTATCTGGATATCTTTCTTTGCAGCCCATCTCGGAACAGCCGCTCCGTATGGTGGGATATTTTCGAACCTCTGAACCCCTAAAAGCTTGTCGCTTACTTTTCCCGTCGCGTTTCCATTGGCTGCTGATGAATTCAAACCTGATGTAAAACTTCTCTTCGTTCTGAAATCGTCCGCCGCCGCGGCAACGTCGATCCTGTAAAGCATCGGATTCTCCGGAGTCCACATTTTTATGATGTCGCCCGGGATCGTGATATCCAAAACCGTTTCGTCCTCGAAATCCGCCGCTATGGCGGCGCTCGTAAAAATCGCGACGCTGCTGTTATCGCCGTTCTCGAATATCTCCATGGAAACAGCGGTTGGAAATGAAGTATTCCCTGAAAGCGCAACCTCGACGGATACAGCTTCAGCGCTTCTTTTTAACCTTGCATTTTTAATTGCGACCGCGCCGCGTTTCTCAATGAATATATCCCTGAAGACGCCCTTGCCGAAATCAGGTCCGAGTCCGTTCGTCCCGAGAATCGCCGCCCTATTCTTGGTCGGTTTCACATCGACGATTAGTTCAATATCGCCGGAAATGGCGAGATCGTCCGGGATCGGCAGTTCGAACGGAATGAATCCGAAAATATTTTCCGCGAGCTTTTTATTATTTATAAAAATGTCCGCCGTTCCCCCGAGTCCATTGCAACAAAGATACGGTTTCTCTCCGTATCTAAGTTGGGAAACATTCGCTTTCTTTCTGAAGCGAAGAACGCCTCGGCTCGTATCGAGCCCGTAAACAGTCGCCGGATCCGACGGCGCTTTTATCGCCGTCCATTCGCCGCCGGGTAGCCGCATTTCCCATTCTCCGGAGAGTTTAATTACATCCGCGCCTTTTGCATCCGGAGGCGCGTATTTCATTTCGGAAATATCTTCGAGGGAAGCCGGCGTATAAAGGATAAAACGAAAGTAGATAAGAACAGCCGCGGGAAAGAACATTAGCGCGCCCGGCGCCCAAACAAAAGCTATTCCAATCGTCGCGGCGACTATAAATAATATGATTATTATATTTCTCAATATGAACTCACCCTCATATAATTGATACTTATTCGATTTTACCAGAAGGAGTATTAAATGGCTATTCGATCTTTGACCCGGATATGAAGCGGAATTGTTAATATCATTTATAATATCACGATAAACGAATCGGAAAAGTGGTTGTCTATTTTGATCGGGAGAGAGCAACGGGATGAACAGGAAAATTGAACCGCGGGATTTCCGGGCGGCGTATCACGCCGCAGGTCCCAATGTCGATGTTTATCTCGCGGAAGCTTATGCGCCGATTCCGATGAATAGAGAAAAGGCGGCCGCGGCGGCCGGCGAAGAGTCCGTAAGAAAGCTCGCTGAAGCAAATATAAATTATCTGATCGTTCCTTTCGACCTCGGTCTGCCCCCGGAAACTTCGGCGGAGCAGCATGAATATTTCAAAAGTATCTCCGAAACGGCGGCCGCCGCCGGAGTACAAACGATCGCCATGATCGCATCGAGCACGTACATCGGTATGGAATCGTTCGAGGATGCAGCATGGTGCGCTATGTCTCCGAAAGGCAAACCAATACGTTATTCGTACTACGCGGACGGTTATATCGCTTGTTGGAGTAACGAGGAATGGCAATCGCGACTTAGTTCGCTCGCCGGGCTCGCCTTGGATGCCGGAGCGGCGGGAGTTATGCTCGATTTCGTTTGCTTCGGCGCCGCGCCTATGCTGATATCCGATAAACTGAACGGCCCCGCCGGATGCCACTGCCGGACTTGCAGAAGGAAGTTTGCGGAAGAGCAAGGCTTAACCTTCGATTCGAAGAAGAATCCGATTCCCAATGTTCCGAATCCCGCCGACGTAAAATTCCGTGAATATACCCGGTGGCGCTGTTCGATCGTCACGGATGTTTTCAAAAAAATACGATTAAGAATCGATGATGCGCGCAAAGACGCCTTGCTGTGCTTGATAGCACCTCATGCCGCATATCTTCCTTCCGACATGATGTTCGGTCTCGACCCCGCCGCGGTTATGAATGTTGTGGACGTGTTTTGCCTCGAACATCACAAGGAAGCCTCTCTCGACGCCGGGGGGCTCAGTTATGAATCACCGGGAGTGAAGCTTCTGTCCGCGATGTCCGGCGGCGCTCTCGTGGCTTCGCTCTCATACAGGTACGGGCCTTGTACCGATGCTCCGCCTTCGGCGGCGAGGATGACCGCATCCGTGTGCGGAGTGCTCGCTTCGGGCGGAGCGCCCGTCATCCGGTCGGGTGAATACAAGGGTGGCGGCGATTCGTTCGGTGATTTTCTGACGTCCGGTGATTATTCGGATCAAACTCTTAAAATGGCGGAAGTGTTCAACTGGATGGATAAAAACTACGAATACTTCGAGGATCTCGAACCTGAGTCGCGAATAGCGCTCGTCTATTCACACAGCGCCGCGGAGAGAGCGCCGGGCTCTTTTTATTCATCGTTTTATAAAATCCAACACACTCTGATCGAGACTCAAACTCCGCCGAGAATAGTTGCAATCGTGAACATGAGCGAAAGGCCTCTCGATGGAATTAATATTTTAATAGTTCCCGAGATCGCGAATGTTGCTCTTGAATCAACAAAGGCGGCTATTCTAAATGGGAAAAAGATTTTCTACTCAGGAGAAGCTCCGACGAACCCGATTTGGAGCAGCGCTGATCTCACAAGAATAGATCCGGCGTTTTTCAACTCGGCTGAAGGGAAAGAAAAAGGTTTCCCAAGAGGGAAGGCCGGACTATGGCTGCTGCGACGAATGTTCGGCAGAATGGATTACTTGGGCGGATTTCCCTTGAGCAGGCGCGCCGGGATGCCGCCTCCCCTGCTTTGCGACATAGACACGATGAACTATCGATATCTGCCGCCGCCCGGTTGGAAATTGCTCACGGAGCCCGTTCGAGCGGCGCTCTCGGAATACCACGCGGCGGTGAGTTTCGAAGGGCCTCCGAACATTCACGTCTCCGAATGGAGCAACGAGACGAACTCTATTTTTCATATCGTGAACATACTTCCGGAATTTAAGGGTAACGATGCGCTGGCGTTGCGGTTCGCATCACCTGTCAGCGCAAAGATACTCGATGCGGCCACGAACAAAATTGTTTATCAAAGTAACGAGAGCACGATAGTTGTTAAACCGCAGCCTTATACGGTGGTTGTCGTGCGAAAACCTTTTGCGGAAAATACATGAACCATCTCCGCCCGCACATCAGGCTAATCGCATATAATTGAAGATATATTTGTTTTCACGAGGTGCCTGACATGAACGCACGAAGAGTCATAATCGCGTTTTTTTCATTCTTCATAATCGCGTCCGCCGCGGCGCGCGCGATCGATCTCCCCAAGGCGACGGGATATGTGACGGACACGGTCGGAGCTCTCGACGAAACTACGAAACAGAAGATTGTTTATACTGCAACCTCGCTTAATGCGAAAACAGGCTCGCAGGTCGCCGTAGTGATAATCAACACCACGAACGGTATTTCAATCGAAGAATATGCCGTGAAGCTTTTCGAGAAGTACGAGATAGGCAGCAAGGAAAAGGACGATGGAGTTTTGCTGCTTGTAGCCCTAAAGGACCGTAAGATGAGGATAGAGGTGGGCTACGGGCTTGAAGGTGTTATTCCGGACGGCAAAGCCGGCGAGATTACCTCCGAAATCATAAAACCTAAATTTAAGGAAAATGACATAAACGGCGGAGTGCTCGACGGTGTGAACGCCATAGTGACTGAGATCGCGAAAGAAAGAGGCGTCGATCCGGCCGAGCTTGGGATCGGAGCGCCTTCCACACCAGTTCCGGCGAC
>JAKLIR010000323.1 GCA_022709505.1 bacterium
AAAATCCGATCGTCGCCCCCTTCCTGTTCGGGAAGCTAATGCTTGAGAACCGAAACCCCGTGAGGTTTAGGCGGGCGTCTCTGGAAATGGCGGAGATGAAACGGAAGTTCGAGTCCGCGACGGAGACATCGTACACCGCCGTTCTGCCGTTCTGCCTCGAAGACCTCGCGGCCGGCGGAAATAAACTTCAAGACATACTCGAAACACCGGTCTTCACCGTTCCATGGGACCACTTCAACGTGATGGTGTACAACAGCTATCTGCCGGTGTGGTTTTCATTTGCGTTCGACCGCTTGGGCGGGGCGAGGCTCGTCTATGAATACTCCGTCGAGATAGAGGCCGCTCGCCCCGGGCGCGTCGCTTTCACGTTCGGAAGCACGTGGGAAGGCATTTTGCCCGGCAACAGCGAGAACATTTTCCGCACCCCCGAGGAACTTGCCCCGGATATCGCGGCGGCCAAGGCGGCGGGAGTGGATAATCTATGGCTCTATTGCCTTGAAGGAATTCTTTTCGAAGATTTTAAGCTGACGAATCGCAGAAAACCTGCAGAGAGCGCGGCATGGTTCGAGATATTTCATACAACACGGCCGCTTAAACCTGAGCCGAGCCCGAGACTGAACATCGCTCGCAATCTCGCGCGGACGGTTCTATTCGACCCTTTGGCGGCGCTTTCAAAACCGTAAACGAATCAAGAAATCCAAATTTGCTTCAAAAGCCCGGATGAAAACCGAGTCCTGATTTATCAGTCAGTTAATCTTATTTAGCATACCCGCTGACAAAGAGAATTAAAAAAGGAGAAAAAGTAGAGATAGGGATTTATGTATTTAAAGGAGAAAGGGGAGCTTTACAAAAAGGCGAGGCTTTAATATAGTTAACTATACGCAAGCCTGTGAAGTGCGTTTCTAATGGTCGAATTTCGGCTATCTGAACGTACGTGCATATAGTTGCTTTGCATATTTTTTGTTTTGGGAGGCTGAAATGGCTCGTGCGGTAGGCATTGATTTCGGTACGACCAATTCCGTCATATCCGTGCTCGAAGGCGGAGAACCGGTTGTGATTTCCAACCACAGGGGCGAGCGGCTCACGCCTTCCGTTGTTTCGTTCGGGAAAGACGGCGACGTGCTTGTGGGGACGACGGCGAAGAATCAGGCGGTCATAAACCACGAGCGCACTATCAGCTCGGTCAAGCGCGGGATCGGCGAGGACGTCAAGTTCAAAATCGATTCTCAGGAATACACCCCGGTACAGATAGCCTCCATAATAATCGGACGATTGAAAGAGTACGCGGAGGAATTCTTGTGCGAGCCCGTGAAGCAGGCGATCATAACCGTGCCGGCGTATTTCAACGACAGTCAGCGGCAGGCGGTGAAAAGGGCCGGGGAGACTGCGGGGCTTGAAGTGCTGCGTCTCATTAATGAGCCCACCGCCGCGGCGCTCGCGTACGGATTGCCGAAGAGTCAAGATGGGCGTATCCTCGTGTTCGACCTCGGCGGCGGCACATTCGACGTCTCGATCCTCGACGTTTCAGGCTCGGTTTACGAAGTCCTCGCCACGCGCGGCGACAACAAGCTCGGCGGAGACGATTTCGACGCGGCGCTTGTCCGGCACATCTGCGCCGAATACAACGCGCAGTCGGGAATAGACCTGACTTCGGACCGCATGGCCATGCAGAAAATAAAGGACGCCGCGGAACAGGCGAAGAAGGAGCTTTCGGAATCGACGACCGCGACTATAAGCATACCGTTCATTTCCGCGGATGAAAGCGGTCCGAAACATCTTGAAATCTCCATCACGAGATACATGTTCGAGGGTTTGATCGGCGGTTATCTTGAAGAGATAAATGAGCTTGTCGATCTCGCCATTGAAGATGCCGGGACGGAACTTGAGCAAGTGGACGCCGTGGTGCTTGTGGGAGGCTCGTCCAGAATTCCTGCGATCCAGCAGATGCTCGAGGAGAAGTTCGGAAACAGGGTGCTCCGCAACGCCAATCCGGACGAGTGCGTGGCGGCAGGCGCGGCGATTCAAGCAGGCATCATGAGCGGCAGCGTCACGGGCCTCGTGCTTGTCGATGTCACACCGCTTACTCTCGGAATCGAAACGGAAAACGACGTTTTCGTCCCGATCATAGATAGAAACAGTTGCATCCCGACGAGCAAGAGCCGGGTATTCACCACGGTGGCCGACAACCAGACGTCGGTCGAGGTGCATGTCCTTCAGGGCGAACGGGTTCAGGCAAGCAAGAATCATTCACTCGGGAAATTCTCGCTGGAAGGCATCCCCATAGCACCGCGCGGATACCCGCGGATAGAAGTGATTTTCGATATAGACGTGAACGGAATCGTGCACGTACGGGCGCGCGATGAAAAGACGGGAAACTGTCGCGATATAGAAATAAACGCCCGCGGAAAACTTTCAGAAGACGAGATCGAAAAACTCCTTCAGGAAGCCTCCGCGCACCGTGATGAGGACGAGCTGTTTCAAGGAAGGCAGCAGCTTGTGAAACAAGCCCGCGTTCTGCTGGAACACATCAAGACGAGGTCCCGCGCGAATCCGTCGGATCCCCATGAAGACGGGAAATTGCTCGAACTCGTCGAATACATCGAAACGGTGCTTTCCGGGGATGACGCGGGCCAGCTACGCAAAGCCGTTGAGTCGATGAACATATACCTTAACGATATGGTGACCGCCTGATGCCGGCGCCTGAAAAAGCGGAACGCTGTCGCGCGATTCTCGGGGTGCCGGAGAACGCCGACTTGGACATGATTAAAAAAGCGTTCCGCCGGAAAGTGCTGACATTGCACCCGGATGTAAATCCCGGAGATGCTATAGCCGCCGAAGCGTTCAAAAAAGTCACGGCCGCCTATGAATACCTCAAATCGATAACGAAGACGGAAAAGAAAAGCTCCGGGCGCGAGACGTCGATCACGAAAGCGACGCCGCAGACATACGCGCCGGCCGAACCGGTCGCGCCGCGGAAGACAGATTTCGACCTTTCCGCGGAAGAGCTTCTGATAAGGCTGAACCATTCCGAAAACCCGCACGTCAGGCTTTACGCGCTGAAAGCGATTTCGGAAATGGGCGGCAAGGAATGTGTTTGGGCGATAATAAATTCGCTCGGTGATCCAGACCGCGCCGTCGTGGCGGCGGGGGTAGATGCGCTCGGCGGCCTGCGCGCGAAAATCGCGACGATGCCTCTTGTCTCTCTTCATCGTGAAGCGGATCCGGAACTTAAGATCCGCATCGAGGCGGCGCTATCCGAGATAAACACCCCGATGGCGGCCGCTTTCCTCGAAAAAACAGCTCGAACCGCTCCGGAAATACGCAAAAACGCCACCAAGGAAAACTTCGAAATCGCATAAAGTTACTCTGAATGTTTCCGATAATATTAATGATGCTATGGAGAGGGTATGGTCATGGATATCGGAAACATCGACATGAACGTTCAAACAGCGGTTCTTGCTCAGACCCTGAAAGCGGAGCAATACGCCGTGGCGGTCGTGATGGAAACAATCCAACGCACTCAGGATATGCAAAAGCTTGTTCAAGAAGTAATGAGCGCCGGCGCCGTTGTCAACACTCTCGCCTGAACGCCTCGTATTATCCCGAATCCGCCGATTGGATTCGGGAGCAATGATTCAGAGTGGATGAAAAGCAAGGCGGAAGGAGTATTTTTGAAGTGAGCGTACTGAGATGTACGTGAACAAAAAAATGCGACGACAACGAAGCTGTTCGCCGCTATGAACATTGCACCGGATTCGACGTACTATTGACGAATCCGGGTTTATTCTTCAACCGGATTCAACCGGATATTCACAATCGAATTAACCTACATTTTTCATCAGTATTGATTAAGCCGAGATTACGGTTCCGTCCACACGGGATTCGTGAAAGCGAATGTTTTTCCGTCTCCGGCGGCCGCCGAAGCCTCCGCGCGAATGTAGCCCGCGCCCCCGGCCAGCGTGACCGCGCTCGCCCGGACTATCTTCATCCCGCCGTCGCCGGGATCCGTTGAAATCGTCTTTTCAAGCGTTTCGGTCTTCTTAACCGTGTCGCCCCTGTATATCCTTATTTCCTCGATTCGCCCCGAATCCGCGTTGCTCAAAGCGGCGACGTCCACCCTGAGCCTCTTTCCCTTTATCGAATCGCCCACTCCGGCGGACTGCTTTTTCTCGTTCACAATGGTGATTTCGAGAAACGGGCCGCTCGTAAGCACCGAACGACCGGCGGCGAGCGCCGAGATCACGGACCTGACCGATACGTTCTTGCCGACTTTCGCTATGGTTCTCACTTTGCCGATTCCGGTCGGGCTGTTGAAGTCCCCGTGAGCGTCGCTTCCCCCGATCGCGGGGAGTTTTCCGCCTTCGAGCAGCATCCGCACCCATTGGTCTATCGCTTCTTTGGGCGGCGCCGCTTCGAAGTTCCAGAATTCCTCTCCGGTGAGGCCCCGGATTCTGAGGTCGGCGTCGCTCCACATGCCGCGGTTGATCACGTATTTCGACACCGAATTTTGTAC
>JAKLIR010000324.1 GCA_022709505.1 bacterium
CGCAATCCGGGACTCCTATAAAGCCTTCGACAGCGGGGCTTCCGAGAACTCCGCAAATGAATGTTCCGGCCGTAGCAACTCAGTCCGCAGTGCTCGACACGTCGCAGGCGACGGGGACGGGCGACCATTTTTATCTCGACCTGCGCGGGAAATAACCAACGCGTTTTCACGCTCATAATTCATTCCACATCGTAATGTTTACATAAAAATTACAATCACGGTGATCACCCGCGGCTTTACTGCTTTTGGGCAATGCGGGATTCCACGCGGGAATGTGAAACGAGTAATAAGCGAGCGGGGGCCGAATTCTATTCTCCGACTATGAAACAAGGTTTATCGAGAAAGAGCGGACGACTGTATTTAACCGGAATCCGTCATTGAGCTTCGGGAGCAATGATTCAGAGCGGATGAAATGCAAGGCGAAAGGAACATTTTTGAAGTGAGCGTACCGAGATGTACGTGAACGAAAAATGCGACGACAACGAAGCAGTTCGCCGCTATGAACATTGCACCGGATTCGGCGCACTATTGACGAATCCGGGTTTAAATAATTCCCTGAGCGGGGTTCGGGTTAAGACCGGTGATCGCGCGTGCCGCCTCGGCGAGCGTTTTTATATGTTCCGGTTTCCCCACCCAGTTGTCAGTGAGCACCTGTTCGTCTAATTTCCCCACGAGCGTGCAGATACTGAAAATCAGATAGGCGATAAGGACGGCGTCGTCCATAAGCGCAAGCGGCCCGATGAGCTCCATGAGAATAATGTCCGCTGGCGAGACGAGAAGGGCGATGATCGCCGCGATCTTGATTTTGTCGCCGATAGGCACTCGCGGATCTATCGAAACGTTGGTCGCGAATATGACGAGGCTCGGAAGGAACTCGACGATTTCGAGAGCGGCTTTGACAAAACTCTTCGCGTCTTCCTCTTCCGCTTTTTCAGACAATGCTATGGTGAGTTCAGCGGCGCGTTCACCCGCCTTATCGTTCATCGTTATGAGTTTGTCCCGCATCTTTTCAAGCCATCGGCTTCTCGCGTCCATTTGAATGTCCTCCGGCGGTCTGTGTGCCGGCATCTACCGGCTACCGTATTATATAAATTAATCGGCGTTATGAAAATCGAAAAAGTATGTAAATTAAAATCGGGAACACGATTCAGCTTCGAAATGTTTAAAAGGAGTTAATAGATATTTTGTTATCGATCCGCATAAAACGTTGAACTGTGATAAATTAAAAATATGTTCACAGACGAAAAAAAAGGAGGCGAAATATGAAAGAGAGAGCGGGTGCTGTTAAGTTGCAGGGGAATCCGTTCACGTTACTCGGGGATTCTCCGGAAGTGGGGAAGGCCGCGCCTGATTTTACTGTGCTGGACAACGATCTCAACCCGGTCGGGCTTGGTGGTTTCAAAGGCAAGGTGTTATTGATTGCGAGCGTGCCTTCGCTGGACACGCCGGTGTGCGATCTCGAAACGCATATTTTCAACGAAAAGGCGGCCGCGCTCGGCGAAAGAGTGCAGATATTAACCGTAAGCATGGACCTTCCGTTTGCGCAGAAGAGATGGTGCGGGGCGGCTGGAATAGACAAACTGAAGACCGTCTCGGACCACAGGGAGGCGTCGTTCGGGCTCGGTTACGGGGTTCTGATAAAAGAGCTCAGGCTGCTTGCGAGGGCGGTGTTTGTCGTGGATGCGGAAGGAGTGCTGAGGTATTCAACTCTCGTGGAGGAGATTGCGACTGAACCGGACTATGAGGCGGTTCTCGATGAAGTAAAGAAATTATTGTAAAATCCGACGTCTCGAAAGGAGTATTTTCATGGCTGAAAGGCTCGAGATCTACAAATGCAATATTTGCGGCAATCTCGTGGAGGTGCTGCGCGGAGGGAACGGGAAACTCGTGTGCTGCGGAGAGGACATGCGGTCTCTTAAGGAGAACGACGCGGACGCTTCGCGGGAGAAGCACGCGCCGGTGATCGAGAAGACGGAAGGCGGTTTTCTCGTGAAAGTGGGGAGTGCGCCGCATCCGATGGAGGAGAAGCATTTCATAGAGTGGATTGAATTGATATCCGGCGGCAAGGCTTACAGGGAGTTTCTCAAGCCCGGGCAAGCGCCGGAGGCGTTTTTCAATCTTAGTGGAGAAATCACATCTGCTCGTGCGCACTGCAATCTGCACGGGCTGTGGAAAGGATGATACGTCATGTTGAGCGACAAAATGCTGAAAGCTCTGAATTCACAGGTAAATGCGGAAGCCTATTCATCGTATCTATACATGTCGATGTCGGCCTATTTTGAATCGATAGGTCTGAAGGGATTCGCGCACTGGATGCACATGCAGGCTAAAGAGGAGACTATACACGCGCTGAAGTTTTACAACTACATCCATTCGGCGGCGGGAAGGGTGACGCTGAAGCAGATCGCCGGGCCGCCCACGGAATGGAAGTCTCCGGTGGATGTTTTCGAAGACACTTACAAGCACGAAGTCAAAGTGACGGGGCTGATCCACGATCTCGTGGACCTCGCAATCAAGGAGAAGGACCACGCGACCAACGCTTTTCTCCAGTGGTTCGTCACGGAACAGGTCGAGGAAGAGGAATCGGCGAACGACGCCCTGCAAAAGCTGAAACTCGTCGGAGACGACAGGAGCGGCTTGTTCATGCTCGACCGGGAAATGGCGACGCGCATATTCACGCCTCCGCCGGGAATGGAGGCACCCGCGGTGTGAGCCGCTGATCGCGGCGGTTGCGTCATCCGCCGAAGGAGGTGGATGCGATGAAAAAATTCGAATATGAAATCACAGCGCATTCCTCGGATGACTTTAAGTTGCTGACATATTTTTGCACGGACGGCGGCGACTGCGCCGTACAGCAGCTTCCGGGGACCGAGATGGAAGGTATGCGCGATATCATGAATGCTCGCGGAAACGACGGTTGGGAACTCGTCCAGCTATCATTCGGCAAAAAAGGGATAGTTGCTTTTTGGAAGAGGGAAGTCTCTTAGCCTGCATTTTACCAATGAGGGTTGGAGTTACGGTCTTGACGCGTTCGCTATATGAGGCATCGGAGTGCAATTTCTTCTATCATTGAAAACGAATCTGCTCGCGATGGGGCAGGTGTTCATACTCGGCTCGATCGGTTTTTACATCCTCAAGCGGGGAATTCTCGGGCAATGCTGCCTGAGGACGATAAGCAACCTCGTCGTGGATGTCACATTGCCGTGCTTCGTTTTCACGAACATATTGATGAATTTTCACCTTGTGAAAAACGAGCGGTGGTATTTGTTCCCGGTGTACTGTCTCGCGCTGTTCGCGGCGGCCGGAGGGGCGGCGTGGGGAGTCGCCTCGCTCGATCGCGGCATGGTGCGAAAGAAAGAGTTTATCTCACTCGTGACGTTTCAGAATTCCGGATTTCTTCCGATAATTCTGATCGGCACGTTGCTTCCGGCGGCCGCGGCCGGGAGAATGTATGTTTACGTGTTCCTTTTTCTTCTTGCATATAATCCCGTGCTTTTCACGCTCGGCGAAAGCATTTATTCGCAAAGCGGCGGGCGACATATCAACTGGAAGAATTTTTTCAATCCTTCATCCGTGGCGACGGTTGCGTCGCTCGCGCTCGCTCTCGCCGGATGGGAAAAAGATGTTCCGAAAGTGGTGTTCGAGCCCATGAAAATGCTCGGGAACACCACGATCCCGCTTTCGATGGTGGTGATCGGCGGAATTGTCACGGTGAATTTTTCGAGTAAGAAGAAATTCCCGGCGGTCTATGCGCTGAAGGCTTCCGTTCTCAAACTCGTGCTCATCCCGGTCGCCGTGTATTTCGCTCTTTCGTTGTTGAGAATGCAGCCGGAGGCGAAATATATAATAGTTCTCGAGGCCATGATGCCGCCGGCGACGATGCTGCCGTTGCTTGCCGAGAAATACGACGGCGACTATGAGCTGACCGGGCAGATGCTTTTCTGGATAACTCTTTTGAGCCTCGTGACGGCGCCGGTTCTGATGTCCTTACTAAAAGTTACGCTTGCGGCGGGGTAGGCGTCCGGGAGCGGATAAGCAACATATCAGAATACTTTCTTGAAAAACTTTTCAACCTTGTTTCCGGTGTCTTTCACCGTGTCCTGAAGGCCGTCCGTGACGGCTCTTCCGGCTTTCACTTTTACGTCCGGCTGTTCGAAGCTCCCTCCGATTCTGACGTGGAAATGGTATCCGCGGTCGTTGTCCGGAAGGATGTTCGAAACGAGTTTCTTAAAGAATCCTTTCCTCACCATGGACTTCTCAACGTCGCAGGCGCCGTACAGATCGAGGGTTCGGTCCAGCCCGACGTCTCCTTCAAGGTCTATGTAAAACTTGTCGCTTTCGAGCCGTCCTTCCGTCACCTGCGCCTTGCCGCCGCCCACGGTGAAACGGGCGAGAATGAGGTTGTATGCGATAGGCTCTTCCTCGGGGTTTTTTCTATCTGTTATCACGCCTTCGTTCAACTGAACGTTGCCTTCGCCTTTGATGGATTCCG
>JAKLIR010000325.1 GCA_022709505.1 bacterium
ATCTTTGCTTGATCCTCGATTCTGTATTATCCGCTTCGTTGCTGCATTATTTCTCGTTTGCCGATCATTAGCGCATCGGATTGTTAGTCCTTTTCATGCGTCCCGAGCCGGTCGGTTGTCGGTCGGTTCCTGCGCCCTTCCGGTCGTGATTCCCGCTCCCCGGCCGGAGTGCAAACCGTTGCACTGTTCGCGCTTGAAGGGGCGGGGCTTTGTTGTTTCACCTCCCCGACGTGCGCCGACTGTGCAGGGTGTGCAGGGCATTTTCCTATTTCCACCTTTTTTTATCTTTTTTATTTTTAATTACTCTTAATAAATATATTTTTTCAAAAAAATCGCGAAATAAAGATTTGCCTTGCACACCCTACACACCCCTACGCGCAAACGACCTCGATCCCTTGTACGTACTGAACAAAGCGCCCGTCCTCACGATGTCGCACTCCTTCTATGTTGCCCCCCATATCCATAACAACGGCCTTCAGATTTTTGTGGAAGTTCGAAGCGTTGAACGATCTATAGCCGTTTCGCTTCGAGTAGTCAGCGTACAACTCATACAGTCGATTCTTTCGTGTCTCGGCTGACGGGTCCAGTCGGCAAACCTCTTCGACGAATCCGAAAACGGGATTACTTTCGGCCTTGTATCTCGAAAGATCGTATTCGGCGGTGTCGGATGTCGTGAATCCGCCTTGATCGGTTAGGCGCCTCAACCCGGCAAGCGACCAATTCAAAACCCCGCTCATCTCGGCAGCCAATTTTTCCTTAAGATTCTTGTCTTCACCCCCCGTGTTCCGGAACGAGCGCGGGCAACTTACAAGCAGCAAGCGCGCAAAAAACGCGCCGCTCGGGTCGATTACGGGCGGCAAGCTGTTCGCGCTGAAGATCAATCTCGCTGTTGCCGCGAAACTGAATCGATCCTTGCACTTATAGCTATCCGTGATTTCCTCACCCGAGCAAATTCTCTTGAACACTTCATTGTTACTCAATTCGGCGGACTTGGTTTCGCTGGAAATGTTCGCGAGTTTTTGGAATGTGGAAATCGCGTGAAACGGTTCGCCCAAAGATTCTAATGATTCGCTCGAAACGTTTTTCCCACCAAGCATATTGATAATCACATTGAGAATTGTCGATTTGCCCGAACCCTGCGGGCCGAATAGAATCATCGCTCGCTCGAATTTGGTTTCGTACACGAGTAACAACCCCGCGAATTCTTGCAAAATACAAATTGATTTTTCGTCTTCGACGATCTCCGATAATTTTTGAACCCAAAGCGGACATTCGGCTTTGGGATCATAGGGCGCGGCGATTCTCGTGGTCGAGCGATATTTCGGGTCGTGGGGTAGTAGTTCGCCGCTTATCGGGTCGAGCATTCCGCGATCGAGATTGATTAAGTATCGATTTTTCGGAAGCGCGTTGAACGACTCGCCGAGCGGAATCAGCACGCGCGGGTCGATTTCGAGGGCTGAAAGAATCGTGTTAATGCTTGGAGTCTTTCCGGAATATTTCGCGCGAATTGCCCCAATCGCCGAGCGAACATAATCTTTATGTACTGGAGTAAACACCCCGCTTTCATATATATGAAAATCAGTCTGCGGAATCTTTATTAAGATCATTTTTGACAACAACGCTTCGATGATTTTCTCGGTATTCGCACCGCCCCCGTCGTCCGAAACAACCATCTCGTGACGAACTCTCCCCGCGAGCACGGCCGCAATCGCGCGCATGGCGCTCTTTGCTCCGTTCTGAGAAATCGGAAATTTCATTACCAATTCGTCAACGTCGTTACACTCGGGGCCGTGCTCGGTTTTCGTGGTAGTGCACGCCTCGAAGCTTATGTTTTCCTCGGCCTTCTTGAGAATGGTTGTTCCCGGCTCGTCGTTGTCGTGCACGATGATAACCGGCATTTCCATCGCCTTAACCGTCGCGAAGTCGGGGTACGTAGCGGAGCCGAGCGCGATCACGTTGGCATAAGAGATTGAATCCGGATCGGCAGCCGAGCGCTTGATTGTCGATTGTATTGCCAGTGCGTTGAATTCGCCCTCGGTCACGATCAGCGAGCGGAGCGGCGAGTCGGGTTTGATTCCATCGTCATCCGCGCAATTCGAAAACAGATTCGCGCCGAATACGCCGTGGTTATGCGCGAAGCCGTAGTACGATGCAAATCTTTTTTGTTTTTTCGATGGTAGCCGGAACTTGAATCCGACGATGTTGCAATGCGCGTCAGTCGTTGCGAGCACGAGCCAGCCGGAAAGCTTCGTCGTGCTGCCCTCGAAGACTTCGAGCTGTTTTTCGAGCCTATTAGCGACTTGTATCGCCGAGACTCGCTCTTCATTAACCTGCGAAGCAATCGAGCCGGGTTTACTGCTCGCGGCACGGCTGTTATCACTATCGGCCTCAAGATCGTCGCTCTCCGTCGATTCGTCCGCGTCGGTTTCCGAGTGATCGGTCGATTTTGCGGCATCCGCGATCTCGCGGAGCTTCTCGATCTGAGCGAGCCAGTGACGGGCCGGGTCGAAGTCGGCGGGAATGACGCCGATCAGGGCATCGCGCACGACGTCAGGATGCACGAGGCGGTCGTTGGTGAGGTATTCGAATGCCACCCGCCCGAGCAGGGTCGTCGGCTTCGACTCGCCCTCGGGAATTGCCAGCCCGGATTTAAACTCGTCCATGAGGGCGGATAGAATGGCGTGCATGGATTCTTTGAAAAGATTTTGTTTTCCCGCGCGGATCGAGAAGCCGCACGACGGCCGGAAACACTTTCCGAACTTGCCGTGTTTCATTACGTTGAAGGATTTTTCGGAGCCGCATGAAGGGCACTTGCCGCGACCGCCGGGGGGGATTGCAATATTGTGTTTTTCACTCAGTATTTCAGATACGTTTTTTCCCATGATAATGTGAACTCTCTATCTTTAATATTTATCTCAGCGACTCGACAACGCCGGGACGCGCACGAGCCAAGCCTCGATCTCGTGTCGGTCAAATAATGTTTTTCTTCCGCACTTAATAAAAGGAAGTCGCCGTCTGCAACACAACGCCCTGACGCTGGACGGTGTCGAGCGAATATATTTCGCGACCTCTTCCGTCGTCATGTATCGAGGTTCACTCATAGCGCTATACCTCATCAGCCGTCGAGAGGGCTGCGCGTAGTCTTTCGGAGTCCCGAGAACATGAAATCAACCCCCGTTCAAGAAGAGATATTTTTGTCGGTTGAATGCCTGTCATGTGTGCTAATTCATGGATCGAGCATCCCCGAAGAACCCGCATTCTCCGCAATTCGCTTAATGTTGTCATTTGTACACCTCGAACAAAAATATTATTTTTCCTTCGCTCAAAAAAAAATCTCTTTAAACGCACATATTCACCAGCGACCAACGCGAAAATTCGCGGCTGCCGCTCCGAACAATTCATCTCTCCCCTAAGAGTATTATTAAGTGTACTGCTATATGCGCCAATGACGCTAAACGGCGCTAAAGTTCATATACCCAACTTCATTACGGCTTAAACTTACAACCACCGCCACAACTAATCAAGGCCACCTCGAAAATAAATTTGAGAAAAATTAATAATCCTGTATTCATGCGGATATTTGTTATTTGTTGCTTCGTGAGTCATATCGAAAAATAATATCTTGCACGCCGCTCGCATCGATAAACATTGTCGTTATTGTCGTTATTCCGCTTTACGGCTCCACCGAATCGAGCGACGGATTTTCAAGCCTTGAAAAATTTTTTTCAAATGGTCGGCGTTTGATTGGCGTCGATGTCGATAGACGGGGCAGGGCGTCGGCCTTGCTGTTGCCCCCGGCTCAATCGCGCACCTTATTAGCGTCTCTCTTTGTCGTCGCTCATGTCTCTTATTGGCATTTTTTTGAGTCTTTTCCCGTCCTCGTTTCCGTCTCTCTTTGTCCTCGTTTTGTTTGTCTCTTTTTGTCGTCAAAAAAAGTATAGTGATTTTTATAACGTTCGAGGTTAAAAACTGGCAATTTTGATTAACATTGGTTAACATTCCGAATCCGCAAAAAACGGCTTCAACGCGAAAAAAAACCCTTGTTTCCAAGGGTTTTTGAATGTGGTACTTCTCATTATGAGAGAATGATTTACTGCGCTCTCGGCTAATCCAAATCTTTCATACTGAGTTGAAATTGGAAAAATCCGCCTAAGCTCTCGTCAGAGCCCTGTCGAGGTCTCTTATGATGTCGTGTATGTCTTCGAGTCCAACCGAAAGACGCAACAGGTTGTCGGTGATTCCGAGTTTGTTCCTGCGTTCAGGTTCGAGAGTGATATGTGTCATGGTCGCGGGATGCTCGATCAGCGTGCTCGCATCTCCGAGGCTCACGGCCACGTTGCAGACGCGAACATTGTCGAGAAGCCGGGACGCCTGTTCGACACCGCCCTTGATCCAGAATGCTATCATACCCGAGTAGCCGGACATGGTTTTTTCCGCGACCTTGTGCTGCGGGTGGCTCTTGAGGCCGGGATAG
>JAKLIR010000326.1 GCA_022709505.1 bacterium
TCTCAGATAGATGATGCACACGAAACCGCGAGGGTTGTGAGATCGGCGTTGCCGGCCGCGGTTCTGATAGTGGGCGGTTATCACGTGAGTGCGGTCCCGGAAGAAACATTGTCGAGATATCCGCTCTTCGACATGGCTGTTTTCGGAGAGGGCGAAAGGACCTTAAGAGAGATAGTTGATGCTTATGCTTCGGGTGGCTTTTTGGAGAAAGCGCCGGACATAAAGGGGTTGTGTTACAGAGAGGAAAGCAAGATACTGAAGAACGCCGAGAGATCGTTCATAGAAGATCTCGATTCTCTCGCTTTTCCGGCGTATCAAATGATGCCTGTTGAGAAATACGTCGGTTTTTACAATATTCTAATGTTCCCGAGAAGGACTCTCGCACTTTCCACAGGCAGGGGATGTCCGTATAAATGCATATTCTGTTACAAAGCCACGGGAGAAAGATATCGAGTGCGATCGTTGGATTCGGTTATGGCCGAACTCGAGAAAGACATCAGCGAGTTTCACATCAGGGATTTTGTAGTGACGGACGAATCATTCATTGTCGGAAAAGAGCGTGTCGCCGAATTCTGCGAACGCATTTTGAGAAACAGGATAAACAGGAAAGTAAACTGGATATGTCAGTCGCGTGTGGATCATGCGGATTATGAATTATTTAAATTGATGAAAAAAGCCGGGTGCCGTGTGATCGCGTTCGGGATAGAGTCGGGGAATCAAGAAATCCTGAAGAAGATAAAGAAGGGGATAACACTCGAACAAGCGAAAAAAGCGGTGAGTATGTCGAGGCGGGCGGGGATTCTAACCGATACGAATTTTATACTCGGGCATCCTTGGGATACACGTGAAACGATTGAGCAGACAGTTAGTTTTTCGAGAGAGCTGAACGCCGATCTGACATCGTTTTCACTCCTCGTGCCGTTTCCGGGCACTATAATCGCGGATATGGCTCGGGAAGGGACCGGCGGTCTTAAAATTATGACCGACGATTACTCGAAGTATGGGAAGCAAGTCGGAGGGGCGCTCGAGCTTGAAGATATACCGCGAAAGGAAATGGAGAAAATGCAGATCAGGGCATATCTGCTTTTCTTCATGAGACCTTCGAAAATATTGAAACTTCTCAGAGTTGTAAGTGTTAAAATGCTTCTACTGATGGCGTGGCATGTTATTTCACCGAAGAAAAGCTGAATCAAGGAGATGAAGGGCGCGCGTAAACGAAGATACCTCCGTAAACCGGCTGCGTGTGAAAACCGTCGTTTTCAAATTGTTTAACTAATTTCGATACTTCCTCGCTCCTTGCTTTTTGTATCTCCTCATTCCTCGCGAAAGTATATTCGTCGTAGATACCGGTTCTGAGCGCTCTTACAGGTACGAAGTAAACCTTATCGGAATCGAGGCGGACCGGTGCTGCGTGGACGATCGTTACATCTCTGTGAAGACTTTTGAAATCATTTGAAATTAACTCGGAGACCGTATCGTCGCCTATGATGGCAATGGGTTTGCCGCCGAATTGGTTAATTGATCTGAGTAGGTATCGAGTTTCGATTCTTGATATCTGCGGGTTTGCGGAAAGGTAAGGCTTTAAAAGTCGTCCGAGGTCGAGTAAACAAGCTCCTGAAGTTATGATTATCAACAAACCCGTGGCGACATAGCGGGATTTCGCCTCCTTTCTCAAACTACCGACGAGGAAGAAAACAAAGAGCGCCAAGTACGCTACGGCCCCGAAAAGTAAGCTGTTAAAGATGGTTGAAAGCGTTTTATACAACGGAGGGGCTACCTCGAAACTGAATCTGTCCGATAGAAAGTAACTCACCGGATTCATACCATGCAAATAATTTGATCTCGGGTGTTGTAGAAAATCGCTCAGACGGCCTGTGCTTATTTTGAAAAGAGAAATCTTTTTCCCTCTGACAACGGTGGAAGTGAAAGGAAGTTCCGGGAAAAGGTCGCCCGTCCAGACGCTTGCGAAGATAAGGTTTTTCACATTGTATTTTTTAATAACGCTCGCCATTGATTTGACGTCGCCGTAAGGGAGGGGAACGGTGGGCCTGTTGCATACGAAATGTGTTGAAAAGAACGGGTAGGTCATGATGACGTCGTCTGGTTTAGTATGTCTATTGAGATATCCGCATGTTGTCTCGAGCTCGGCCATTACACTGTCTGAACGAGGAGACAAGAATCTCGTTAGATTGAAAATAATGAAGCCCGATGATTCCGAAATTATTATGAAGGCGATTATGGAGGCGACGATCTTTCTCGACGGAACTTGAACAAATTGATCGGAAAACCATTCTGCTGCTCTGAAAATTCCGAACACTCCTATAAGGTAGATGAGAGGGATGATGCAGAGGAGATACCTGTCGGAATATATGGCCATCATGGTGTGGAGAAGAATCTGAAGGAAAATCACCGTGGAAAGTAATTTCACCGCGGGCCGTTTTCGCAGTTCGATGAGACCTATTATAAAAAATGGAATTAATGCGAGTCCCATGATCTGCGGGACGCCGGGTATGTAAAATATGCCCGTTCTTCCTCCGACGGTAACAAGTTTCACGTTTATCCAGAGTACACGCATGAAGTTTGCGGCTTTTGTTGTGAAAGATATGTTCTTGGCAAGTTCGTGAATGTTGTAAGCATCATAGTTGAAGATAACCCCGAAGAGGTCGCCGTGCGCGAAACGATCTATCATCATCCCACCGTAAACGCGTGAAATACCCGCGAACTGTTCGTTGTACGTGGGAGAATGAAAGACGATGTAATTACGGATTAGAAAAGGAAGGACTATTATCAGCGCCGTCAGGAATATCTTGAGAAGAGGAAGCCCGAAAAAATGCTTTCTTTTAACCGTGTAGAGCCAGATGAGCGCTGATGGAATGAGAACCATGCTGTTGTTTTTGAAAAGGTAGGCGAGCGCCATGAGTATTCCGGCAATGATGTATTTCTCATCTATCATCGCGGAAAGAAACAGTAGATAGAAGATCATCTGCCAGACCTCGGGAAGCCCCGGGTCCATAAGTGTGTATAAACGTAAAAGACTTGGGGTGAACATGGAAAGAACGGAAGCGTAAAAAGCGGTCTTTTCGTCGAAGAACTTCAGTCCCGTCCTATAAACGACAAGCGGAAGAAGGAAGAGCCCGATGAATGTTGGGATCAGAAATGTCCATTGAGTGTCTCTGAAAAGCAAATAAAAAGGAACGAGTGAAATGGAGTAAAGATTTGCTCTGATTGCCGAAGGATGGGGAAGCGGCTGATCTTTTATAGTGTATGAACGTAAAAGGGTTTCTCGCATTTCGCCGTATCTGAGGATGCTTCTCGCAACTCCGGCGTACTCGAATGAATCTCCGTCCTGAGCAGGTGATTTTGAGAAAAGCGTCAGATGAAAAACGCACAGAAAAAGAGAAATAAGCGCGAGTGTTTTAATACGACTGACGTTGTCCGCCGCCGCGCTGTTTGAAGTGTGACTTTCCGACATGGTTCGAATTATACTTTGCGAATGGAATATTTTTCAAATGAAGGATAATTGTAATGGTCGAAAATTGGGCGGGCATGTTGTTATAATATGACTGATTATCATCTATATGTGAAAGAGGATTGAATTCAATTTGAAAGCAGTGCTGATAAATCCGCCGTATTCGAGATTGCGCGGCACGAAGGAAAGCACCGAGATGGTGACGCCTATCGGACTTTCTTACATTGCCGCGTATCTGAAATCGGAAGGGCACGACGTTCTGGTTTATGATTCGAATTATTCTCCGGTGGAAAGGCTTCCGAGATTCAATAATCTGAAGAAGCTTTTCGACAGTTTCGACAAATATGCGGATGCGTTGAAGCTTGAGGATCATCCCGTATGGGACGAATGCGCAAAGGTTGTCGAGAGAGAAAAACCGGATGTAGTCGGAGTGTCTGTTCTGAGTCCGGTGAGGGGTGCTGCTCTACGGATCGCACGGATATGCAAGAGCGTTGATCCCGCTGTTAAGGTTGTCTTCGGAGGATATCATCCTTCCGGGTATCCCGAAGATGTGCTTTCTCAGGATTGTGTGGATGCGGTCGTTCGAGGCGAAGGGGAGAAGACGTTTTCGGAATATGTCAAAGCGTGGGGAGGCGCCGGGGCGCTTAGAGATATCCCGGGCCTTTCATTCAAGGATAACGGTAGTGTCGTGCATAATCAGGATAGAGACCTAATAGAGGACCTCGACTCGCTACCCTTCCCGACGGATTTCCTGCTTGAAAGAGTGACCGGGAAGGCGCCGATACAATACGGGCGGGGATGTCCGTTCGGATGCAAGTTCTGTTCGGATATCGTGATATGGAAAAGGCGCACGAGATATAGGTCGGCCGAAAATGTCGTGGATGAAATGACGGATGTTATAAAACGGAAGAAACTGAGAGAGTTCACTTTCATAGATGGGACGTTCAATATAAACAGAGAGAAAGTGGTCGTGCTTTGCGAACTCCTACTAAGAAAAAAGATG
>JAKLIR010000327.1 GCA_022709505.1 bacterium
ATCCCACGATTCCACGTCGAGACGGACGAAGAAGTTGTCTCTGTTCAGCCCCGCGTTATTCACGAGCACGTCCACCCGGCCGAAGCGTTCGAACGTCTCCTTCACTAAGCGCTCCACGTCCTCTTCCTTCGACACGTCGAGAACGAAAGGAGCGACCTCGCGCCCCATCTCCGAAATCGACTCGGCCACGGGCCTGATGGTTTCCTCGTGCATGGAATTAATCGCCAGCTTCGCTCCCTCTCTCGCGAATGAAAGAGCGATCTCCCGCCCGATCCCGCGCCCCGCGCCCGTCACCACCACAACTTTGTCTTTGAACGTCATCTTTGTTTCACCCCGCCCTGTCGTACTCCGCACCCCGGTTCTCGCCCGGCGATGCAAGAGAGCGCCCGGCTCGGCACGCCGGGATTTACTATATTATACCGGCCCCGGACCTTATTCATAATTCATTCCTTAAAATCTTCGCGGCCTTTGACTTTGCTATGTTATAATTCCCGCACAACTCCTTCGTCGATCGGCGGTGCTACGCAATGAATAAATTGCTTGAAGGTATTAGGGTGCTCGATCTCTCCCAGTTTCTGAGCGGGCCGAGATGTTCGCAGCTTCTTGCCCTGAAGGGCGCTGAAGTGGTAAAGGTGGAGCCGCCCATGGGCGAGACTCTTCGTCTCATCACAAGGCTGATGAAATCCGAGCGGCTGCTTAGTACGCTTCATCAGAATAAGAAAGGGATAGTGGTCGATTTCAAGAAAGAGGAAGGCTTGGCTCTCGTCCGCCGGCTCGCCGGGGAAGCGGACGTCATGGTGGAGAATTTCGCTCCGGGGCTGATGAAGAAAATGGGGCTCGACTACGAATCGCTGAGCACTGTGAATCCGAGGCTGATATATGTTTCCATATCAGGCTTCGGCAAGGGCGGCCCGCTCGGCGACAGGGTGGCTTTCGACATCGTGGCTCAGGCGACGGCCGGAATAATGTATGCCTACAGGATGGAGGATAAAACTCCTAAATGTTATTTCGCCGACCTTGTGAGCGGCGCGTACGCCGCGCTCGGTGCGATGGAGGCGCTGTTCGCCCGCGAACGGACGGGGAAGGGCTGCCTCGTGGATATATCCATGTTGGATGTCATGTACTTTCAGAATTTTTCCGCGTTCAGCGACAATTCGCTTGCTCCCGTGAAAGACGAGATCGAAAAGATGCTCGGCCGCACGATGACCAATCTTTTGACGGACGACAAGCGGCCGCTTCCTTTCTGGGCGAGCTATAAAGCGAGCGACGGGCATGTAGTGATCGTCGCTCTGACGGACAGGGAATGGAAGGGCCTGATGGAAGCCATAGGCCGGCCTGAAGCCGCGGCGGATTTCAAGTTTTCGAATTTCGTCACCCGTATTCAGAACGCGGGCGAGGGGATCGACATGATAGCGCCGTGGGTAGCCGCTCACACCGCTGCCGAAGTGACGGCCGAACTTGAAAAAAAGAACGTCCCCTGCGCGAAAGTCCTCAATTTCGACGAAGTGAACGAGCACCCTCAACTGATCGATCGCGGAATGATTACGAGCGTGGACGACTCGAAGTTCGGAGAAATAAAGGTGCCCGGCGATCCCGTGAAACTAAGTTGCTTCGAGGATGATGTTCGGAGCTCTTGCCCCGCACTCGGAGAGCACACTGAAGAAGTTCTTCGCGCTTGGTTGAACATGGGCGAGGAAGAAATATCCGCACTGAAATCGAAAAAAGCAATCTCGTGAGTCGCTCCTGATTTCACGCCTAATGCACGGATGAAAATTTTCAGTCTCTAATGAAAAAAGCAACGGAATCGGTTACGGCTTTCTTTTCGCGCCTTGCCTTGAGTTGCGTTTCAGCAACAACTTTTCAATCTTGTCGATCGTTTTTTTCTTTTCGAGAGCCCATTTAGGAGCGATGAGGATGTCCGAGGGTCCGTCCGCGGTGAGGCGTTGAATCACGATCCCGGGGTCGAGCCGTTCAAGATAGTCGGCCGCCAGTTCCACGTAGGTTCCGAATTCAAAGATATCGATCTCGCCTTTGTTATAAAGTTCTTCGAGGGGGGTGTCTCGAAGCACGTGGAGAAGGTGTACTTTGACGCCGTGAACACCGAGGTCTGAAAGCATGTCGGCCGAATCGAGCATCATATCGCGAGTCTCGCCGGGAAGGCCGAGGATGATGTGGGCGCAGATTTTGAGGTCGGGGTGTTTTTTTATTCTTCCCACCGTTTCCGTGAAATCCTTCACGTGATGTCTTCTCTTTATCCTGTCGAGCGTTTCATCGTGAACCGACTGTAGGCCGAGCTCTATCCAAACGTCGTATTCTGAGGATAACCCGGCGAGCAGTTCGACGGCGGCGTCCTCGATGCAGTCCGGCCTCGTTCCGACCGAAAGGCCGACGATCCGTTCGTCGATCAATGCTTCGCGGTAGGCTTTTTCGAGAACGTCAACGGGGGCGTACGTGTTGGTGAACGCCTGAAAATAGGCGATGAATTTTTCGGCCTTGTATCTCGCGCCCATGAAATCGATGCCCTGCAAGACCTGTTCGGATATCGTCGACCGCGAGCGTCGGGTGTTGGGGCTGAAGCCTTGATTGTTGCAGTAGATGCAGCCGCCGACGCCGAGCGAGCCATCTCTGTTCGGGCAGGTGAACCCCGCGTCTATGGATATCTTGTAAACTTTGCATCCGAACTTTTCCTTCAGATAATCGCTGAAGGCCCGGTACGGCCGGACGTCGGTCGTGATATTATTCATCGATTCGCCGCTCATGACAGGAATAGTATAGCCGTCGCCGTTATAAAAGCGATATTTCATCGATCAGTTTTACAAAGAGGCCGCGGTCGGCTATATAATCCATATCGGAGGGACAAATGGACTGGAAAATATTTTTCTTAACGTTCGGGACGGTATTTCTGGCCGAACTCGGAGACAAGACGCAGCTTGCCACGATGATGTTCAGCACGCAGTCGAAAAGTCCTTGGATTGTTTTCGCGGGTGCTGCTCTGGCGCTTGTGATTTCATCTTTTCTCGCCGTGATCGTGGGGCAGGTGGTGGAGAAGTACGTGCCCGTGAACATCGTAAAAGCAGCGGCGGGGTGCGCCTTCATCGTTATCGGCGGCCTGATAATTGTTTCGCTTTTGAAAGGGGCCGGCAGTTGAACACGCGGGAACGTCTGGAAAAGCTGAACGATGAACTTCAACTACTTGCGTTTAACCTATCTGATGTTTTCGATACCCTGAATTTACATTCGAGCAGAGAGGCGGTGAGTTCTCTGCACAGGGGCGAAGCGATCGGAATGATAAGCGGGATGCAGCAGAAGACAAGGAATCTGCTACACAATCTGCCGAAGGAAGGCTTCGAGGCCGAAGCCGCCGAAGCGAGAGAGACCGAGGCGCTTCTGGACGCCGCCAGACGGTGTTCGACCGAATCCGAGAACTATTCTCATTTCGTGGAAACGCTGCTTCCGTTGCTGAGGCGGCTTTCCGAATGGGGGGATCGCGGCGCGGTTTCAAGGGATAAAATTGAAGAATTGGCTTGCACGGAGGCGGTTTCGGAGAATGCGGCGCCTGAGAGGTGAATGAGGATATTCAGATAAATTAATGTAAAAATTGAACATAAACTATTCTCCATTGACACCACTTGCGCCATAATTGTTTATATGTTAATTTAAAAAAGCGCGTCCAATCCAGCACGGGCATGCAGAATAATTGGTATTCGGAGGTATATCCGTGACAGACACCAAACTGACCATGATAGCCGATGTGGACATGACAGTCAGCGTGGAGTTGGGACGCACACAGAAGCTTTTCAAAGAGATTCTCGACATGAAACCGGGCACGGTGCTCGAACTGAAAACCACGACCGGGGACAGGATAGATTTTCTCGTAAACAAGAAACTCGTCGCGAAAGGCGAGATAATGGTGCTCGACGGGAAGTACGCTTTTCGAGTGACGGACATAGTAGGATCGATAAAGGAAGCGGTAAAAGAAGGCCTGAAGGAAGCGCGGGAAAGCGGTTTGAGATTTTAATCTGTTTTCCGGCGTTTCGGCCCGACGCCGGTGAATCGAAATGCGCGATAAAGTGAGAATCAGAATACAAGCGGGCCGGGGCGGAGACGGTTTAGTAAGTTTCAGGCG
This sequence comes from bacterium, assembly GCA_022709505.1. Classification (GTDB taxonomy): domain Bacteria; phylum UBP15; class UBA6099; order UBA6099; family UBA6099; genus JAKLIR01. The sequence continues at coordinate 4,127 of JAKLIR010000327.1, forward strand.
GGAGAAGTATGTGCCGCGAGGAGGCCCGGACGGCGGAGACGGCGGCCGGGGCGGCAACGTGATTCTCGTCGCTAATGACAAGACCCCATCTTTAGAATCAATCCGGAACAACGGAACGTACAAGGCGGGGAGCGGCCAAGCCGGCGGTAAAGCGCGCAGGAGCGGTCGTCACGGCGGCGACTTACTATTGCAGGTTCCGGCTGGAACAAGCGTAATCGATTCCGATTCCGGCGAACTGCTCGGCGAACTCATCGAGCACGGCGACAAGCTGATCGTCGGCAACGGCGGGCAGGGCGGCCGCGGGAATTGCCATTTCGCAACTCCTCAGAACCG
>JAKLIR010000328.1 GCA_022709505.1 bacterium
CACGAGTTATCTCGAAGCAATAAGAGTCGTTGCGCGCCGCGCTCCCGAGTTGTACCGGGAAATTCACAATTTCGCGCTCTCGCGTTTCGAAGAGGACCGGGCGTCATATCACGTTACGACCGACCTGAAAAAAGTGCCAGATATAGACTCGGTGACGGACGATCATCTCGAATTGCTTTTCGATGCGATCGATTCGAGGCAATTGATTCACATCACTTACGGCTCCGTGCTTACTCAGAAAAATCCCGAAGGAGAACTTGTTTTTTATAATCGGATAATGGATGTGCTGGACGAATATGAGGAAGACCATTACGCTGGACTTCAAAAACATTTCGAGAAGCACATAAATTCACTTGGAATCAAACTTCTATAGATAATTTTTTCTGGGAAGAATGAAAAGGGGGCTGCCGAAACAGCCCCCTTTTATTTTACGCGCTCGATTCTTCTTCAGCGCTGAAGAGAATTCGATTACGCCGGTGCGAAGCTCAGAAGGAGAATCCTTTCGGAAGCTTGCTTTTCGGCGTTCCCACCGGAACCCACGAGAGGTCCGTGATCGTGTATGTGGGGTTTTTCGTCCTGAAGATCGGTGCCACTCTCATGCCGATCTCCGGTTCTCCGGCCGAAAGGTAGCTCATGAGAATCGTGCATACTCCGTCGAACTCGATATTGATGAACTTGATCGGTTTATCAAGAGTATTGAAGGCGCCGCTGCGTTCGCAGACCATGAACGTGTGAATCTTGGCTGTTTTCTGAGCGGTCTTCGTGAGATCGACGATTTTCATCTTCTTCAAACAATCCGGGCAGAAAATTCTGAACGGCAGGTAGATGGAACCCTTTGATTCGCATTTCGGGTTGTCGCAGCGCGTCCCACGGAGAATGCCCTTGGAAATCCCCTCGAAGAAGGGGGCTTCGCCGCCGTAGGAATGTATGTAGGTCATCGTGCGCGGGTTTGTAATCCCGCAGAGTTTTTTCGCCTCGTTGAAAATCGGTCTGTTGGGCGTGATGACCGAAAATTCGCCGTTGACTTTATAGCGTTCGCGGACGATTTTAACGGATGCTTCTTTCGCCATTATTTTGCCCTCCTTTGTTTCTTAAGCTGATGGTTCGGGTCTTCGAGGATCGTGCATGTTACATGGGAGCCCACGCCGGCGTGGCTGATAGCGAGGCCGCGTTTCGCTCCTTTAACCTGAAGGTCTTTCCAGTCCTTCGGCTTGGTTTTTCCGAATGACTTCCAGCGTTTCGGATCCCCGTGGATTTCTTTGTGCTTGTTCCACAGATGAAGGGCTACTTCACAAACCTGCATAAGCCCTGTTGCGCCGACCGCGTGCATGCAGCCGATGAGACCGCCGGAAAGGTTCGCGGGGAGTTTGCCCGGCTTGCCGGTGTGTGGATTTGTGAGGTAGCAGTCGCCTGATTCCACATAGTCTCTTCCTTCGCCATAAGGCCTGATTCCGATGTCTTCGTAGGTTTGAATGTCGCTGATGGTGAAAGCGTCGTGAAGTTCCACGAGGTCCAAATCCGTTGTCGGATCAACAACGCCGGCCATTCTGTACGCATAGTAAGCGGCCATGCGCGCGGCGAGGAATCCGGAGAATCCGGGATAGCGTTCCGAGCCGGGGAATTTCTTTGTGAGGTCCTTATACTGATTTTTCGATTCGTTCGGGAGCAGCGGAATCGCCATATCCCGTCTGTCCGCGGGGCGAAGGGTGTGCGAACCGGCCGCAATGTGGACGAGCAACGGTTTCTTGCACATCTTGAAAGCGGTTTTTTCGTCCGCGACGATGCAGCATGCGGATCCCACGCTCATGAGGCAGGCGTCGAGCGCGCGAAGGGGATACGCCACCACGGGTGACTTCAGAACGTCTTCGACCGTTATCTTCATCGGCGACTGTGCGAATGGATTGTGGCAGGCGTAGCCGTGGTTTTTGACGGCTATCTCGGCCATGGTTCTGCGGAACGAATCCTCCGACTTGCCGAAAATCTTCCAATATCTCTGAGCCATAACCGCATAATAGCCGGTGTAAATGTGCCCGAGCGGGGTTTCCCAATCTTTGTCCGCCGCGCATGAGATCAGGTGGTTGCCTTCATCCGTCGGGACCTCGTCCATTCTTTCCCAGCCGAGAGCGAGAGCGCAATCCGAATATCCTGACGCAACCGTTTTCACGGCTTCCCAAAGTGTCGAACCTCCGGTTGCGCCGCCCGTTTTCACGCCGACGTTGCCGAGGGGGTCGAGCCCCAACCTGTCGTGTATCACGGACTCACCAAGCAACTGGTCGCCGAAGTGATCGGCGAAGTGGCCGTAATAACATGTGTGGATGTAGCTTTTGAGTTCCGCCGGCGACATATCGATCAACTCCGCCGCCATGGTCAAAGCATCCACGCAAAGCTCTTCCGTTCTCTTTTCCGGAAATGCTCGTCTGAATTCAGACTCCCCGGCTGTTACCAGATATACCGGTCTCATGAGTTTCGGAATCTTCAACTGCTCTTTGCTGAATTTGATCATGAATCTGGTCCTTTCTTATTTTTTCATTTCTTTTGTTCAAATTCGTGCGATGTTTCCCGACATCGTTGGTTTCAGCATCCGATGTGTCTTGATATGACAATCCTTTGGACTTCGCTCGTGCCTTCGCCGATCTCGAGAAGGCGCTGATCCCGATAAAATCTCTCCGCGCCGTACTCTTTCATGAGTCCGTACCCGCCGAGTATCTGCACGGCGCCGTGCGTGACCCGCCTCATCACTTCTGAACAGTACAGTTTAGCCATCGCCGCTTCCTTGGAATATGCTCTCTTGTTCTGTTTGAGCCAGCAGGCTTTATAGAGCAGATTCCGGGCGGCCTCGATCTCCGTCGCCATGTCGGCGAGCCTGAATGAGATAGTCTGGAATGTGTTGATCGGCACTCCGAACTGGTGTCTTTCCTTCGAATATTTCAGAGCCAGTTCGAAAGCGCCCTGCGCGCCGCCGAGCCCCATGGCCGCTATGCTCAGTCTCCCGCCGTCGAGGGTGGAAAGCATCTGGGAGAAGCCGTCGCCCCTCTTTCCGAGCGTGTTGTCGAGCGGAACCGCGCAGTCGTCGAAGTAGAGTTCAGCGGTGTTGCTCGCGCGCCACATCATTTTCTTCTTCATCGGACGCTGCGTGAATCCCGGAGTCCCGTGCGGCACGAGTATGCAACTGAGCTCCTTCTTTCCATTTTGCAGCTTTCCCGTAACAGCTTGAACGATTGTCACGCCGCTCAGTTCGCACGCCGCGTTCGTTATGAAAATCTTGCTGCCGTTGATGATCCATTCATCGTTTGTTTGCCGGGCGGTTGTTTTTGTTGCGCCCGCGTCGGAGCCCGCGTCCGGTTCGGTGAGCCCGAACGACGCCAGCTTCTCTCCGGAACAAAGCATCGGAAGCCATTCTTTCTTTTGCTTTTCCGATCCGAAATAGTAAATCGGCCCTATCCCGAGCGAGTTGCCGGCCGCCACCGTCGCCGCGTGTGAGCCGTCAACTCTCGCCAGCTCTTCGACCGCGATGATGTACGAAATGTACCCGGCGCCGGATCCACCGTATTCTTCGGACACAAACATCCCGAACAGCCCGAGTTCGGCCATCTTTTTCGTGATTTCTACTGAAAACTCTTCCTTTTCATCCAATTCTTCCGCTTTCGGAGCAATCTCCTTCTCCGCGAAATCCCTGATGGTGTTGCGCAAAATCAACTGATCCTGCTCAAGGTCGAAATTAAGCATAAGCTCAGTCCCCTCTCGGATGCGATCTTTTTTTTGCGCGCGTTGATAATTAGCTCAGATGCAGGGACAATAATACCACACATCATCGGCGCGCCTCAAGTGAAATTTTTCTTTTTCGAAAAAAATATCATTTACACTAATATATTGATATTTTCGTCGCGCTCTTGATTAAATCCGGGAAATCGTAAGATTATGTGATTATGGGAAAGCGCGGGCAATACATATTATTCGCATTTCTCGCCCTCTTGGCGCTTGCCACGGACAGGGCTTCAAAGGTTGTGATTTTCCGTTTCATGGAAGGAAGGTCCGGGACGCCGTTGGAGGTTATTCCCGGCTTTTTCTCGATCACTCATTCATTCAATACGGGGATAGCATTCGGAATGTTCCAGAATGCGCCGTCTTTTATGCTGTACATTCCAGTAATCGTAGTGATATGCGTCATTATTTTTTTCTTTCTGCAAACACAGGCGCAAGATGGCGCGAGCGCAATACAATTAGCCGCTCTGGGTCTTATGCTCGGCGGGGCGATCGGTAATCTGTACGACAGAATAGTGTCGGGCCGGGTTTATGACTTTCTTCTCTTTCAGGCGGGAAAGTACAGTTGGCCCGACTTTAATTTTGCGGATATATATGTCGTCATCGGAGCTATATTGCTCGGAATCGTGTTAATCAAGGACTCGGCGGATGAGAGATAGGATAATTCTGTTGCCGCTCGACA
>JAKLIR010000329.1 GCA_022709505.1 bacterium
GTCTCCCAGCACCGTCGCGTACAACAACGGGTCGAATGAATCGCCATCATACCCCACAAGCCTGAAATATCCGGGATTGGCCGGCGCCTGTTTGCCGTCTTCGAATACAACGTTCGATGTGAAACTCACATAAGTGGTGCCCGGCTGCAAGAACTTGAAGGGGACTTTTATGAAAACCTTCTTCCCCTTCACCGCCGTCTCTGAAAAAGCTTTGAACGTGATGATTCCTTTTTCGGGATCCGCCTTAAATCTTTCAACCTTCGAAAACACGGGATCCGCTGCGTAGCTGTTCCTATCGGCGCTTAATTCGATCAAGGATGGATCCACGCTGACCGTGCACTGACCCCCCGTAACATTTTCACCCTTCCCCGTAACGAGATATATCTTTATCGTGCCTTGCTTGCCGACTTTAAAAACCGAGTCCCCGTTCACCGTCACTTGAAATTCGGCGGCTTTCGCAGAAAGTCCTGAACACAAAACGAAGAGACATGCGAAAAACACGACCGATGCAATCACGTTACGTCGCCGACACGACAGACTCCGGACATACGGACCCTTTCCCTCTCCCGCGCCGGCATTCACAAACTCATGTTTAGCTCGCATCAAAATCATTCCGTAACACTGCCTTCGCGGTTGATCCCTTCCGCGATTGAATATGCTTTGTTTTTGGAGATATTCAGAAAGCCGCTGATTATCTTCGCCATGTCTCTCGTGCTTAAATTCATCCCCGCGAAAACTTTGTCTATCTTCTCCTCGTTAAAATATGTGTTCGCCTCCTCCGCGTCGCCCTTCCCCTCTTCGGATTCACCGCCGATGACCATTACAGTGAATTCACCCCTGTAATTCAGGGCGATCTTTCCCTCAATCACTTCCTCCAACGTGGTTCTTATTATTTCCTCATGCATCTTCGTCAGCTCTCTAAACAACACCACCTTCCGATCACCCGCTGCGCCGCGAATGGAAGATAGCGTGTCTTTGAGGCGCAGAGCCGATTCGAAAAAGATGATATGCCTGTCATCCTTGGCGATTGAGTTCATGAACGCTGTTCTTTTGGCGCCGGAACGGGGAACGAATCCCTCGAAAACGTAACGAGGCGAATCCACGCCCGCGCATGATAAAGCAGCGGTAACCGAAGATGGGCCGGGGACCGGCGACACTTTCACGCCCGCAGACGCCGCAGCTCTCACAAGCGCGCCTCCCGGATCGCTCGCACCGGGCGTGCCGGCGTCGGACACGATCGCGCCGCTCCGACCGCTCAATAGAGATTCAACGAGTTTCGGAGATTTTCTCTTTTCAACATCCCCATGAAGACTTGTGAGTTCGCTCTTTATCCCGTGATGATCGAGCAGTATTCTCGTCCTTCTCGTATCTTCCGCCGCGATCCAATCGACATCCCCCAGAACGGCAAGCGCCCTGAGGGTTATGTCTTTTAAATTTCCTATAGGGGTGGCGACCACATAAAGTACGCCCGGTTGAGGTTCGGACACGCTCATCAGTCCTCAGGCCGGTCAGTGTTTCCCAGACCGGAATAGTGATATGATCCAGACAACGGGGAGAATCACAAGCGCCGTAAGCAGAAGCTCCTTCATGGACCAATTCAGAAACCTCACGCTTCCGACCTGCGGTATCAATGCTGAAACCGCAATAAGCAGCGCGGCTATTATTATCGACAAGGAAAGCCGGTTGAAGCTGCGCCCTATGCTGTCCGAAAGCCTTTTTAGAGATTCAATCTGGCTGTCCATTTCGAGCCGGACTTTTATCTGGCCGCGCTCTATGCTTTTGGAAATTCTATCAAGTCTTTTCGGCAGCGCGGTCGCGAGGTCTCTGAGGTCGAGGAAGGTTCTCACCACATCGCCGCCGAAATGGCGCGGATCAAGTTCCCGCCTGAACAACATGCGCGCCGCCGGCTCCGCGGTTCCTATGAGATCGAACGTCGGATCGAGATGCCGCCCGAGCCCCTCGAGCGTTACAAGCGTCTTGTCCATCAGGGTAAATTCGCCCGGCATCGATATCTTGTATTTCATCCCTATGTTGAACAACTCGAGAACCAGCACTTCGAGATTGATCTGCCCGAGGTTCACGTTGTTCATATACTTGTGCATCATTCGGCCGACTTCTCTCGTCAGGGCGTCCCGGTCCGTCGCCGGCGCTATGTATGCGATCTCGTCGAGCACCTCGACAAGCGCGCGCGCGTCCTGATTCACCAGCGATATGAAATACTTCGCCATGTTCCGCTTCATGATCGGATCAACCACTCCGACCATTCCGAAATCTATCAAAGCCACGACCTGCCCCTCTTTCACGAAAATGTTCCCGAAGTGGGGATCTCCGTGGAAGAAACCGTCGAGAAGAATCATTTTAATGAACGCATTGCCGATCACTTCCGTAAGATAGGTGAGATCGTAGCCGTTCGCGTACAGTTTATCCTTGTCTTTTATCTTTATGCCGTGGATGTATTCCATCGTCAGGATTTTTTTCGTCGTGTAATCCCAATAAACCGACGGTATGTAAATCGAATCGTCATCCGCGAAATTGCGTCTGAACCTGTCCGCGTTCTGACCTTCCACCGTGTAATCGAGTTCGAGGTTGATCGTCTTCGTGAATTCCTCGACGCGATCGACGAGATTGTACAGCCTCGCCTCTTCGAACCTCTTTTCCGCCGCGACCGCGAGATCGTACATGATTTCGGTGTCTATCTTCACAATATGCTCTATATCCGGACGTTGAACCTTCACCACTACTTCGCGCCCGTCAGCGAGCACAGCTTCATGAACCTGCCCTATGGACGCCGACGCTATCGGCACGCGAGCAAATGATTTGAAGATGTGGTCTATGGGCTTCTTCAACTCCGATTCAAGGCATTCCTGAACCTGTTCGAACGGAAACGGCGGAACTTCATCCTGAAGTTTTGAAAGTTCTTTGATTATATCCGGAGGTATGAGGTCGGGCCTCGTGCTTATAATCTGCCCGGCTTTCACATAAGTGGGGCCGAGCTCCTCGATCACTCTTCTCATTCTCACTGAAACCGGAAGCTGGTATTCATCCGTGGCGACTATCTTCTCTCTCATCTTCGCCGGGAAAAACCGCGTCAATTCCATCGCTTCCGCGGCCCAGAAAAAACCGTGCTTGAAAAGAACGCCGACAACGCCCTTAAGCCGTATGCCCTTCTTGTAAAATCTTGGAACAAATTGGTCGGGTATCGCCATTTCCGCCGCAAGCGCCTCTCATTACCCGGATTCTTTATAAACCCGAAATCAATGTTCGGAATCCAAAATTTAATTTTACACTAAGGATTATATTTATTGAATAGAAGAAAAAATTAGAGAAACAGAGACAGATCTAAACCATTCTTTTAAGAATGGAGTACATATTCAACATCGGTGAGGGATATCAGCGATCCTCATCCTGTTTCATCCAGCTTCTGATGACCTGTGCAATCTCGGCCGCGCTGAACTCGAGCCCCTTCACCGACTTATCGACATCCCGGATGAGTTTCTTCTGCTCGTCCTCGTTTTGTTCCTTTTTCTTCGAATGCTTCTTTTTCCGCTGTTTCGGATCCGTGGCATACGGAACCACCGCGAAATCCCTTTTAAGCCTTTGCAGTCTGTCGAGAGATTCGCTGTGACTCACACGCCTTGGTTTGGATGCTCGGCGTTCCATTGAATAGTCCCTCCTCAGAAGAGGAATTCGGCTATCTGCACGGCGTTCAGAGCCGCGCCTTTCCTAAGATTGTCCGCGACAACCCACATCTCGAATCCACATGGTACGGAGATGTCTTTCCTGATCCTTCCGACGAACACTTCGTCTTTCCCCGTCGCGCTGATGCTGAGCGGATATGTTCTTCTCAACGGGTCTTTCTCTTTCGGATCATCGTCATCTATCACAACCAAACCCGGCGATTTTTTCATGATCTTTCTCAGTGCGTCAACGCTCATATCTTTTTCGGTCTGCACGTTCACGCTTTCCGAATGGCTGTTGAAAACCGGGACTCTGACACAAGTCGCGGACACGGCCATATTCGGGTCGGAAAAGATTTTCCGGGTTTCGTTGATCATCTTCATTTCTTCCTTCGTATAACCGTTCGCGGTGAAAACGTCGATCTGCGGCAGGCAGTTGAAGGCTATCTCGTAAGGATAAACTTCCGGTTTCGGTTTTTTCCCGCTCAGGATCGCCTTAGCATGCGTGTTCAGTTCCTCAATAGCCGCTTTGCCGGTTCCGGATACGGATTGATATGTGGCCACGACGATTCTCTTTATGCCGAGCTTCTGCTTGATGGGATTTATCGCCACGCACATCTGAATCGTCGAACAGTTCGGGTTCGCTATTAGGCCTTTGTGGTTTTTCAACTGTTTGATGTTCACTTCGGGGACGATGAGCGGAACGTCCGGTCTCATCCTGAAAAAGCTGCTGTTGTCCACCACGAGCG
>JAKLIR010000033.1 GCA_022709505.1 bacterium
GCTATGCACAGCGGATTTTTCATCGCGTCCCTCCGAGCAGATTTACGGCGCGCTCGAGTTTCATTCCGCGCGACCCTTTCACAAGCACCAACTCCCCGCCCGTGAAATGCCGGACGATATCCTCCGCGAGCATATCGAAATCCATATATACGAAACAGTTATCCTTATTGAAACCGGCTTCGATGGCGCCATTGGCGATCGAGGCGGCTTCTTCTCCGAATGTGATTAGAAGGTCGAGATTCTCGGGCAGATGTTTGAGCCCGATGTTGAAATGCTCGTCCTTGCTGAAGTCGCCGAGTTCGAGCATGTCCGCGAGCACCGCGGCCCTGCGGCCCGGCCAGTTCACTTTTCCAAGCAGCTCGAGCGCGAGTTTCAGCGAGGACGGGGAAGAATTGTAAGTATCGTCTATTATCAATTTCCCATCAGGAGTTTTAATCTTATTCATCCGCCCTGATTCGCCGAACGGTTTTGAAAGGTTTTTACTGATCGTTGAGAGCGATTCGCCGAGCGAGAGGGCGACCGCAGCCACGGAGGCGCTGTTATAAACCGCGCCTCTCCCGGGCAGCGGAACGGAAACCTCCGTTTTCCCCTCCGGGGTATTGAGCGTGAAATCCACACCTTCGAGCGTGAATTTAATGTCCGATGCTCTCACGTCTCCCGATTCGATCCCGAAAGTGATCACTTCCGCCGTTGTTTTCTTTTCAAGCCTCTCCAGCCACGGACTGTCCGCGTTGAGAAAAGCCTTCGCGGAAGAGGGGAGATGTTCGAGCAGTTCGCCTTTTGCGTCTGCGATCGCCTCCATCGATCCGAGTCTTCCTATGTGGCTCGGTTCAATGTTGGTTATCACCGCGTGGGTCGGATTGGAGATTGCCGTGAGTTGCGCTATCTCGCCCGGGCCGCGCATGCCGAATTCAAGGATGGCGCGCCTCGTGTCTCCGCCGATCCTGAGCAATGTCTTGGGAGCGCCGATCTCGTTGTTTTCATTCTTTTCCGTATATACCAAAGCCCCGTCGTCCAGCACGTTCACCATAAGGTTCTTCGTTGACGTTTTTCCGCAACTTCCCGTTATCGCGATAACGTTGACATCGTATTTATCCCTATTCGATTTCGCGATTGCATGATAGGCGGCCAAAGTATCGGCGACCCGTATAACGGCCGCATTTTGCGGAACCGAGGAGTCGATGTCTTTCGATACGATGCACGCCGCCGCGCCGGCCTTCACCGCTGCCGCGACGAAGTCGTGTCCGTCGAATTTTTCTCCGTTCAGAGGGATGAACAGCGCGCCGGTGCAGTCGCCCCGGCTGTCGGTCAGAACCCTGTCGATCTCCATGAGCGGGTTCCCTCGCACCAACCTGCCGCCGACGGCTTCAACTATCGTCGCTATCGAAGTAAGCTCCATCAATCAAGTTCCCTCAAAAGGTTGCGAGCAACTTCCCGGTCGTCGAAGAATATCGTCCGGTCTTTATATATCTGATAATTTTCGTGCCCTTTTCCGGCTATAACGATCACGTCGTCATCCTGCGCCACCTCGATCGCGCGTCTGATGGCGGCGAATCGATCCGGCTCCACCATGTACTTGAATCGCTTGGAAGGCTCGACTTTAAGAAGAGCCTGTTCGATGCCTTGAACGATTTGGTCGATGATCTGATCCGGGTCCTCCGTTCTCGGATTGTCCGATGTCACGATGACGAAATCGGCGTTTTGAGCCGCCGCCGCACCCATGAGCGGGCGCTTCGATTTGTCTCTGTCTCCGCCCGCCCCGAACACAACGATCAAACGCCCCGCGCAGATCTCCCGCGCGGACCTCAGTATGTTCAGAAGCCCGTCCGGCGTGTGCGCGTAATCCACGAACAATTTGAACCGCTGCCCTTCATCTATCCTTTCGAATCTTCCGGGCACGCCTTTCATCTTTTTCAGCATCCCGCATATAGCTTCCACTGGGAATTTCTGGGAGAGCCCGTATGCCACGGTCGCGAGAGTGTTCGAAACGTTGAACATGCCCATCAGAGGCGACTTTACGCCGAAATCCGGGGCGAATGGAGATTTGACAGTGTATGAAATCCCGTCGTTGCGGCATTCCACCCCGACCGCGCGGACATCCGCCGCGTCGGACGCGCCGTATGTCACGACTCCAGAGGAAAGCTCTTTCGATATCGAAGCCGCGGAGGGATCGTCAGCATTCAGGATCGCAGCGCCACCCGAAGAAAGATAGTCCGTGAAAAGTCTCTTTTTGGCGTCGAAATAGTCATCGAGGCTTTTGTGGAAATCCAGATGATCCTGCGTGAGATTTGTAAAAATAGCGGCCTTGAAGACACAGCCGTCGATACGCTTGAGAGCCACGGCGTGCGAAGAGACCTCCATTATCGCGTGTGTGCATTTTTTCTGAGTCATCATGTAGAGAAAAGCCTGAAGATCGAGAGCTTCGGGCGTGGTTCGCTTAACTGAAGCGATTTCGTCGCCGATCCTGTTCTCAACGGTCCCGAGAAGCCCCGTGAGGAATCCGAGTTCCCGGTGGAGAGCGTCCGCGAGAAAAGCGATGCTCGTTTTTCCGTTCGTTCCGGTAACCCCGACGAGATGAAGTTTTGAAGCCGGATTGTCGAAGAAAGCCGCGGAGATCATGCCCATTGCTTTTCTCGAATCGGGAACCCTGACCAAGGTGATGCCGGCGGGGACTTCGATTCCCGCGCGTTCCGTAACGAGAGCGGAAGCGCCTCTTGCGAGCGCTTCGGGAATGAAATCGTTGCCGTCCACGTTGAAGCCCGGAATACAGAAAAACAAAGTGCCTTGAGAACACTCGCGGGAATCATAGGCGAGCGCCTCGACCGTGATTTCAGGATTGCCGGCGACGATCTCATGAGGCGATCCGGCGAGAAGCTCTTTCAGTTTTTTTTCTTTCATATCAATAACCCAAAGGCTCTTTTTCCGGCGGAGACGGCGGTATTTCGAGGTGCCAGAGCGTTTTTTTCATGATCTCCTTGAAGGCCGGCGCCGCGACTTCGGCCGCATAGTACGAACCGCGTGGTTTTTCGATGGTGACCATCACGAGCACCTGCGGATCCTCCGCGGGCGCGAATCCCACGAACGAGGAAATATACTGACCGGCCATATAGCCGTGATTTCCAGCCACCTGAGCCGTCCCGGTTTTCCCTGCAACTCTGTATCCCGGAATTTTCGCCTTCTCTCCTGTTCCCTGCTCCGTAACCATGTGCATCATGTACCGAACGACTCTCGAAGTTTCCTCCTTGACCGCTCTGCGGACGACTTTCGGTTCGAATTCTTGGATCGGCGTTTGTGTGATAGGATCGACGATTTTTTCGACGATCGTCGGTTTCATTATCAAACCGCCGTTCGCGATCGCCGCGATCGCCATCGCCATTTGAAGCTGAGTGACGGAGATGCCATGCCCGAATCCGTTGTTCGCGATCGTGACTTCGCGCGCTTCCTTATAATCGGGCAGGATACCTCTGCTCTGGCCATTTAGAGGAAAATCATAATAGCGGCCGAAATTGAACCTCGCGAAATAGCTTTGAAGCGTTTGAGAACCCATTTTCATGGCGATTCTCGCGGCCCCCGTGTTGAATGAATTGACGATTATGTCGAGAGGGCTTTTCAGACCGGGCAGGTCGCCGTGTTCGTCCCGGATCGTCCAACCGTTGACCTGAATCGCATGTTCGCACATTATGGATTTTTCAAACGGCTCCACGACCCCGGCGTCCACCGCGGACGCTACCGTTATGGGTTTCATAGTGCTTCCGGGTTCGTACATATACCAAATCGGTTTATTCCTGAAATAAACTCTCTCATCAACGTATTTAGTGTATTCATTCGGATTGAAAGTGGGCTGGGAGGCCATTGCGAGTATTTTTCCAGTGCGCGGCTCCATCACAAGTGCGCTTCCGCCCGCGGCATTGAACTTCTCAATCGAGTCCGACAGCGCTTTTTCGGCGAAATGCTGCACTGCCATGTCGAGGGTCAGGTAAACATCGTTCCCGTGCCGGACCGGTTTCTTTTCGCGAATCGAGTTGGGAATGTTGCGGCCGAGAGGATCCTTTTCGAGCAAAACGTAACCGTCGATCCCGTGCAGCCACTTTTCAAAAACAAGCTCGCTGCCCTCGATGCCTTTATCGTGTCCTTTCATGCCGACCACGCATGCGGCCGCCTGCCCGTTGGGATACATGCGTTTAGATTCCCGGATTATTACAAGTCCTTTGAGGTTGAGGTTTTTAATTCTCTCCCCGGTCTCATCGGAAACCATGCGGGCGAGCCAGACGAAGGATTTTTTCTTAAGAGAAAGTTTTTCTTGAATTACTGCGGGCGGAACCCCGAGGACCCGGCTGATCTCCCGGGCGTACTTCGAGGGATGGTTGATCATCGAAGGAACGGCGAAGATGGACAGGAAAGGCACGTCCATGGCGAGTTTATTGCCGTTTCTATCATAGATGAAACCGCGCCTTGCGGGCTGAGGAATTATTCTTTTGCTTTGCTTGAATCTCCGCTCGCGAAGTTCATCCCCGTAAACCTGCTCGATATAAATCGCGCGCAAGATAATGAGCGCGTGCAGGAACACGAGGAAGTACAGAGCGACTTTGATTCTTTTTTTCGCAAGAGGGGTCCGGTTCATGCCTTCACCATTACATGAAGGCGCCCCGGAAAACTAATCTACGCTGCTTTTAGACCGAGGCGCTTCGCCTTCGGCCTTCATGATACTTTCCTGCTGACCGTCGATTCGGATGTAAACCGCCTCGTCCGGAACGACCATGTCGTACCCGGAGTCCTTAAGGACGCGTTCTATTCTGTCGTAGCTCTTGAGGGAATCTACATCAGCTTCGAGTTTACTGATCTGGACGTCGAGTTTATAGTTCTGCCGTTTCAATTCGTCGAGTTTAAGGTATTTACAGTCAATCTGCATCTTCAACCAGACCGTGTAAACACCGAGGATGGTTAGCAGATAAGCGAATATAAGCAGTACACCAGCCATTTTAAGGCTGTGTTTGGTGCGGGCATGACGTGGAACGGCCCCCTGCGAATTATGTTTGATCTGGTACAACTTTTTTGTCTCGTTCATCGACCAAACCTCTACAGTTTTTCAATTACTCTTAACTTCGCACTTCTTGCCCGTGGGTTCATGTCGATCTCTTCCTGCATCGGCGCAACGGGTTTTTTTGTTATGATTGTTACTTCCGGTTTCCCGCTGCACTGGCATTCATCGACAGGCAGTTCGCAGGTGCATCCGCGAGCTGCTTTTCTGAACATCCATTTCACCAGTCTGTCTTCGGTTGACTGATAGGTTATGATCGCGAGTCTTCCTCCGCTGCGAAGGAGTTTTATTGAGTCCGCTATCGCGGCGCTTATCGCCTCGTTCTCCTTGTTCACCGTGGATCTGAGAGCAAGGAAAACGAGTGTGCCGGGATTCAGCCTCGTTCTCGCCGGTACCGCCGACGCCACTATCTTCGATAGGGCCGCGGTCGTTTCGATCGGAGAACTCTTTCTTCTTTCCACAATTCGCCTTGCGATTCTCTTTCCGAATTTCTCATCGAATTTGTAGAAAAGAGTTCTCAACTCCTCTTCCGTCCAAGTGTTCACTATTTCAGATGCGTCCGGCCCGGGCTCCCTCGGATCGTACTTCATCACGAGCGGCCCGTCAGACTGAAAACTGAACCCCTTTTCCGGTTTTGCAAGCTGGTGGCTCGAAAGCCCGAGATCCATTAGCACTCCATCGGCGGGTGGCAGATCCTCTCTTTTCCACAGATCCCCGATGTTTGCGAAATTCTCGTTGAAGACCCGAATCTTCGGTCTGTCTGCTGTGAGTTTTTTCAAAGACTCGGCGGCCTCCGGGTCCCTATCCAGCGCGATCATCAACCCGGTAGTGAGATGTTCTTCAATTTTTAGTGTGTGTCCACCTCCTTTCCCAGCCGTACAATCGGCGTATGTTCCATCCGCACGTATCCGCAACGCCTCGAGCGATTCTTTCAAAAGTACCGGGATGTGAATCCCTTGCTCTTCCATCCGGCGCCGCGTTTTCCGCCCGGCTTAAATACCGAGTTCTTCCGCGTACTCCTGTACGGATTTTTCCTGATCCGCCTTGCCCACGATCCTGTCGTAGGACTCCTTGGACCACAGTTCGAACGTCTCACCCATTCCGGTCACTACAACGTCCCCGGCGGCGATTCCCGCATATTCGCGAAGACTCGGGCTGATCAGAATCCTTCCGAGCCTGTCGATCTCACATTCCTGCGCGCCTCCGATCAGGTGCCTTCTTATCTCTTTCACCTTTTCGGTGTTCGGCAGCTTGTTTATCTGTTCAACCTTCCGATCCCACACATCCACGGGAAAACACCAAATGTGCCTTGTTCCCATCCCTTGCGTGAGAATCAGCGTCATTGTCGAATCGGGATCTTGCGAAGAAGCGCTTTCGCTCGAAAACAGCTTCTCTCTCTCTTTTAACTTTTCTCTGAACTCGGAAGCAATGCTCATGCGGCCCTTGCCATCCACCTTATGGATGTGCTTTCCGTTGAACTGGCCGCTTCTCATAACTCTTCGCCTCATCCCCGTTCTTCGGGGAATCTTTTCCTATAAAACAAAATCAGTGGAAAACGGAAGACCTTGCCTCTCGATTTTCCACTAATTTCCACCTAATCGGCTATTTTGGCTTAATATTTCAAAGTGATTCCACCAGATAACATTTTTTACCGCCGGTGACACAAGATTACCAAACTCCTTTGTTGCTGTCAAGTGGTACGAAAAATTTTTTCTAATCTCGAAATAAAGAGTAATTTCGAAAGATTAGGAGTTAAATCACTCTTAAAGCCGTTCACGTTTATTTATTGATGATTACAGCCGATTACGCCCACTACATATTGCATTGTCGCAATCCGAATAGCACTATATGTAGTGGTGTGCAGTGTTTCTGCAGGGCCAAGATCGTTTGTCAGGGGATTCAAAGCAAGTGCGGAAATTGCCGAAATATCCGTAATTCAGCGGAATCTCGCAAAATCTCCGTTTTTCGTGAAATTCCGCAAATCGAAGAAAAATCGCCGATTTTGAACTTTTCCGAGGAAGACTGCCGGGTAACTTGTCTAAATTGAAGTTCGCATCGTCAATAGAGTTTCTGGAGTCATGCGGATTCCCGGATTTTTGTATGAAATCAGGGCTGATTTTAGTTTTTGACGGATAAATGGTTAAGGTGATATATTATTTATTCACTGGTCGGCGACAAGATTTATCCCGTATTCGACGTACTATTAATACGGGTTTACGTTTTGAGCGAACGGATAAATTAAGAAGGAGGAAAATCAATGAAAGTAGTGGCAATTAATGGCAGCCCGCGGAAAAAAGGAAATACATACCATCTCCTAACCAAGGTTTGCGAAGTGCTCGGCAAGGAAGGGATAGACACTGAAATAGTGCAGCTCGGCGGCAAAAATGTGCGCGGATGCATCGCATGTTACAAATGTGTTGACGAAAAAGACGGGAAATGCCATGGGCCGAAGGACGACATGCACGAGATAATAGCGAAGATCGTGGAAGCGGACGGAGTGCTGATAGGATCTCCCGTTTATTTCGGATCAGTAAGCACCGAGGTCAAGGCGTTGATAGATCGGGCGGGATTGGTGGGGAAGGCGAACGATCATTTGTACAAGAGGAAAGTGGGCGCCGCGGTTGTAGCGGTCAGGAGGCAGGGGGCTGTTTCGACTTTTAATCAAATTAATCAATTTTTCCTTATTAACATGATGGTGGTGCCGGGCTCTTCATATTGGAATCTCGGGATCGGCCGCGAGCCCGGAGCGGTGCTCGAAGATGCCGAAGGACTCGAAACGATGAAGAACCTCGGTGACAACATGGCATGGTTGATTAATAAGATAAACAATTGATAATTTCTGAAAACTTTTATCGACTTGGTACATTATTATAGAAAATATGGATACTATTACAGAACCCGCGACGACGGGCGGCTAATTATTTTAAATTGTTTTATACGGAGGAAATAAGATGAAAAAGGGAGTTCTTCTCGGAGCATTACTCGCGGCGGTTTTCTCTCTGCTGATCTTTTCAAAGGTCGCCATCAGCGAGGATAATCTTGCTCCCGATTCGGAAGTTACTGTTAAAAAGATAGAGGTGACAGGTAATTTCGAAGTTCCCGACGACGAGATCTACAAAGTTGTAACGACGAAGGAAGGCGATAAGTTTTCCACTGAAAAACTTGAACAGGACCTTCAATACATCTTCAATCTCGGGTATTTTTCGGAGGATGTTAAGGCGAGCCTATCGGAATTCGAGGGGGGCGCGAAGATAACCTTCAGGGTGAGAGAGAACCCGGTGGTGTCCGATGTTATTCTGGACGGGATCACGCAATTCAAGCTTGAAGACGTGGACTCGGTGATAAAGACCAAAAAGAATATCATTCTTAACAGCAATTCGCTCAGAGAAGACGTTCAAGCGATAGAAAAGAAATATCACGATGCGGGATTCATGGCGGCGAGAGTAACGGACGCCGCGATCGAACAAGGTAATGTTTTGAGGATAACGGTTTCGGAAGGAACGATACAGGCGATAAAGATTTCATTTTTATCGAAAAGTGAATCCGAAGAGGAAGACAAGGAAGCTAAACCGGAAGATCAGAAGGCGTCCGAACACGGGAAGACGAAGCCTTATGTAATAACCCGTGAGATGAAGATGAAAGTCGGCGACGTGTATAACACGAACAAGATCGGCAAAGACCTCCAGAAGATATACAACCTCGGATTTTTCGATGACGTTCACACGAGAGTGGAAGCCGGCGAAGCGCCCGGGAAAATAATTCTCGTTCTCGAAGTGGTGGAGGCGAAAACCGGGTCGGCCGGTTTCGGCGCTGGATACAGCTCAAACACGGGCTTGACCGGATTTCTCACTTTATCGGAGAGAAATTTGAAAGGGAAGGGAAGACGAGCCGACGTGAAGCTCGAGTTCGGCGGAAAAAGGAATAATTTCGAACTTGGTTATTTCGAGCCGTGGTTGGATAGAAAAGAGACGAGTCTCGAAGTGAACGTTTACAACACTTCGAAAGAGAACCTCACTTACGGGCTTGGCGGAACGGTTTCTCCGGACTATGAAGAAACGAGAAATGGATTCAATTTCACAGTCGGCCGTCCGATATCGGACAGGACGCGCGTATTCGTGGGCTTCAAACTGGAAAACATTTCGGTGGAACCGGAACAGTATTCGTACCTTAATGGTTCTTCGAGAAGCGTTACTGGCACTCTCAGAACAGACACGAGGGATTTCGTGTTCAATCCCACCAAGGGCCGTTACGACTCCGCTTCGCTCGAACTGAACGGCGGCCTGCTCGGCGGCGACTATGATTACAAGAAATTCATTCTCGATCTCAGGAGATTTCATCCTCTCGCAAAGAAGCAGGTCCTCGCAGCGAGATTCAATCTCGGCTTGGCCAAGGGCACTATCCCGAGATTCGATTACTTCGATCTCGGCGGCGTGAATTCCTTGAGAGGCTATGAGGAATATCAATTCGCCGGCACGAAGATGCTCGTTATAAACGGAGAATACAGAGTTCAGTTTTCGGGCAATCTTTCAGCGGTTGTTTTCGCCGACGCCGGAAACTGCTGGATGACGAAGGAAGAAATCACTCTATCGCCGGGCGACCTTTACAAATCGGTCGGAGTCGGCTTGAGATTGAAGATCCCGCAGTTCGGGATCGGCCCGGTGAGACTTGACTATGCGATAACGACGACCTTGGGCGAATCCAAGATACATTTCGGATTCGGCCACATGTTCTGATCGGAAAGAAATGAAGAACCGGATACTCAGGGAAATCTTGTATTTCACCGTTGCGCTGACGGCGGCGGCGAACGTCACCGTTGCGGCGCAACAGTTGTCGGATCCGGGTGAAAAAGTCGAGCGTGTTTCAGCGGTATTGCAATTCAGCGGGCCCGTGCATGATGTCCTCAAAGACAGAATTCAGGAAAGCGTGCTGAACGTGGGCTCGAAAGCTTTGCTTGGAAAGAAGATCGGCGATGCGGCGTCTCTCAGGGCGTCGCTCGAGCAGGTGATGAAAAAGATCTTCAATGAAGTTCTCAGCGGATATAAAGTCGATAGCGTTGAGATAACGATAGCGAAGGAATCTAAGATCGAGTTGTACCTGAAGCCGGAAGAGCCGTTTGTCCGGGGAGTCTCCATAGAGGTAGTTCCGCAAGCCGGCATAAATCGTCAATGGATCGAGTTTTTCGAAAAGAAACTCGCCGCTTTCAAAGAGGATTGCGGGAAGGAACTGGGAAGCGTTCCCGTCGGATCCGCGCGATGGAGCGAGGAATTGCTTGTAGCGGACCTGAGAGGGAAATTGGCTAAAGAGAATCTTTTTCCGGGATTCAATCTCAGCCTAAAGATGGAACTCTCCGAGAACGCTGTGATTCGTGTGACGCCGCAGCCGGCGTCTCCGACGATTAGAATGGTGTTCGTCAAAACGCGCTCAACGACGCTTCCTTCTTTATTCCTCGAAAGATTGAAGATCGATCTTTCGGCGCATGCGGATTTCCTGCTCGGGCTTCCGATCGAATTCGTGAAGGCGAACGAAGAGGAAGTGAAAACTTCGTTCGACTCGTATCTGAGGGACAACAGTCAAGCTAACAGGCTCGGACTGACGATAGAGATAAAACCGCTGATCGCGAAGAGAACGATCATCAGCGTACTTGCTGAATCGGAGAAATACAGCGGCTTCCTGAGAGGCAAAGTCAGTATAGGCGAAGAGGACAGGAACCCGGACATCGAGGGACATCTCGGGCTGTTTCCGTATAAACGGACGGAAGTTTTCGGAGAGGTGAATTTTCTGCCCGGGCCGATAGAATTTCAAATGGACTTCGGAATCGGGCATAAGTTCGGCAAACATTTCTACGCAGCGGCGGGTCGGAATGTCGTGGACGGCCTGAACAGGGCGTGGGTGAATTATTATTTGACGGAAGACATCATATTTTCTTGGGAGAGAAATGTTACCGAGAAAAAAGAGGATAGAAACGAAGGAAGCGTGACATTTAGAGCGCATGATTTTTTCAGCTTCGGGCTTGTCACGGATTTTCAGCAGGATGTATGGGTCAGGCTTGTTACGAATCTGTAAAACGCCGATGCGTTCATAAAGGAGGATTTTACAATGGATAGGAAGTACAAGGTTTTATCAGTAGCGATCGCCGTTTTGTTGTTGCTCGGCGCGGGGGCGGTTTATTTCAAATCGGTGTCGGCGCAGGCGGAAGGGCAGGTTGTCGGCTTCGTGGATTCGGAAGCGATTCTCGCAAATTATCCGGAAGCGGTGCAGGTGAATCAGGAACTTTCCAGCCTCAGAAAAGCAAGCGAGGATGAATTACATAAAAAAGTGCAGGAGAAGTACGGAGTTGATAATCTCGATTCTCTGCCGGACGAATCCAAGCTTGCGATTCAGAAGATGGTGGAAGACGCGGACGGGCAGTACCAGAAAAAAATCCTCGATTTGAAAAGCCAGAAGTGGGATCCGATAGTAAACAAGGTCAACGACTCGATAAAACAGGTCGGGCAGGCGAAGGGCGTTCAGGTAGTGCTGGAAAAAGCCGCGGTCGTCTATGGCGGAATTGATCTCACAGACGAAGTGATCAGTAAACTGAAGGCGAAATGAGCCGATGGTTTTACTTTCTTCTTCCCTTAGCGTGCGCTTGCGTGTTCTTTTCGGCGTGGTTTTTTAAGAAGCCTCCGGAGAACCGATCCGGGATAGGCTGCGTACGTGAAGCGGAACTCTTTGGGAAGCAGCCCGAAATAGTTCTCCTAAAAAAGATCGAATCGTCCGGTGCGACGACTCTTGCGACGTCTGAATCGTTCGGTTTGAAGCCGAACCCTTCGCCGTTCATGGCGCACATTGTGGAAACCGGCTTAAATGCCGCCGTGAGCAACTCGAGGAACGGCGACGCTTTACTCTTTTCCATGTGGTCGGGAGGCGAGCTTGGAAGGATCAAGCGGGACTACGTCATTGCTTCGGACGAATCGACCATGTCCGATCAAACCGAAGACGACGTGAACAGCTTGTTCGAAAAAGCCAAGATTAATGCCACGACGGACGATGTTTCCCTCGGCGATCTGCGGCAAAGGTTATTGAATCTCAAAATAAAGATCGCTGTTCTCGTCAAGGACCAGTTCGTTTTTACAGAGTCGAGGATGACAAGGATTCAATCCGAGATTTTAGCTATCCAACGTGCACTTGATTCGGCTGAAGAGGAAAGGATGAAGGTTATTCAATACGAATACAAGGAAACGGCGGCGCGGATCAGGAACGCCTACAGGGAAAACAGCGATTCAAGACAAGCCGAATTGAAGAGAAAAGCCGCCGAAATGATGGCCGACGCAGAGAGCGCGGTTAAGATGATGGTTGCCGAACGAGCCGCGAAAACCAAGGATAGAATCAAGAGTTTGTCGCAAATCAGAACCACCGCGCGCAAATCAGTATCCGCCGCTGCTGAAGTCCGTTCTGTTTCGCCTCCGGATTTCAGTTCCATATACATGGAAGCCTCGAAGGAATTCAGCCGCAGGCTTAGGAGGAAAGCGCCGGCGGTCGCGGAGAGATGCGGCGTCGGCCTGATATTCAACAGTCCGTATCCTCCGGTTGGGAAAACCAAACTTCTCGACAATGAATTCGGAAATTGAATGGAAAGAACTCGGAATTCGCGGCGGTCTTTGTATCTGAATCCGCAATGAACGGAGAGAGTCATGAACATGATATCCGTAGGAGATCTGGCCGAGCTTATCGAAGGCAAAGTGGAGGGCGATTCCTCGCGACTCATAAGCAGTGTTAGGCCTATCGATGATCCTGAACCCGATTCCGTGGTTTATCTCGAAAAACAAAAGGACGCGGCGAAGCTTGAAGGGCGGGAAATAGCGGCCGTTATATGCACGCCGGCGGCGCAAATACCGAATCAGACTCTGATAAGAGTGGTCAACCCGAAGCTCGCGTTTCTTAAGGCGCTGCGATATTTTCATCCTCAAAGGAAGTTCGAACCCGGAGTTCATAAAAGCGCCGTGATTTCAGAAGGCGCAAGCGTTTCATCCGGGGCGCACATAGGGCCCAACTGTTACATCGGAGCGGGTGCTGCGGTGGGAGACGGAACGGCGCTGAGAGCGAATGTGTTCGTCGGCGACGATGTCAAAATAGGTGAGAATTGTCTGATCAACCCCAACGTATCGATCCTCGACGGATGTGAACTCGGAGACAGAGTTATCCTTCACAGCGGGGTTGTGATCGGCGCGGATGGTTTCGGTTTCGTTTTCGACGGGAAGGAGCATCTCAAGGTGCCTCAAGTCGGAATCGTGATATTGGAAGACGATGTGGAGATCGGGGCGAACTCAGCGGTTGACAGGGCGACGCTCGGGACGACGAGGATTGGCAAAGGCACGAAAATAGACAACCTCGTGCAGATCGGGCACAACGTCAGGGTCGGAAAAAACAGTATAATCTGCGGACAGGTCGGAGTATCCGGGAGTTGCGACATAGGGGCCGGGGTTATAATGGGCGGGCAGGTGGGATTGTCCGACCACATGAAAATAGGCGACGGCGCCATACTCGGTGGAAGATCGGGTGTTATTACCGACGTTCCGGCCGGCGCTTTTTATTCAGGTTTCCCCGCCGCGCCTCATCGGACGGTTATGAAGATGCATTCCGCAATGAAGAGACTTCCCGAACTCATTGAAAAAATGGAAAAATCGACCGGGGCAAAAGGAACGGTTGAAGAAGAGAAATAGCAGATGAGCCGACGCACCGCGAGCGTAATAGTCTCCCTGATGGTCTTGTTCGCTTTTTCGTTCACCGCGCGTATTTCCGCGCAAGCGCCCGTCGCGCCGCCGGCCGAACCCGCCGGATATGTTCCCTTTATACTTAAAATTCAAATAACTGGCAAAAAATCGCCCAAGGATTTTTTCGTGCCTCTCGCGCGTCGTGAGCTGAACAGGCGTATCCGTTTGAAAAAAGGAGCGGGTTATTTCATTTACGGGAAGATATTAACCCCGAAATCGATCAAAGCCGGGGGGACCGGCGCAATGCTCATGAGATTGAAGATCACCGGCCCCGGCTACCGAATGGTCAAACAAGCCGTCATTGTCATTGTGGAGAATCTTATTACCGAGGATGTCACAAGCGCCGCGTCTTTGCTCGTCAGCAACAGTCCGGAGACGATTAACGAGCCGGGAATCCTTTTATCGGGAACGATAGACAGGCGGGATGGCGCCCGGTATCTCATTCACCACAAAAACGGAACGGGCCGGAAGCTCAATTTCATGTTCAATCTGTTCAACGCCGCCGACACTCCTGCAAAGGTGCTCCTGCTCGAGAGCGGCCTCGAACAGAGCACGCAGGAAATGACCGCCGGACACAAAGCCGCGCTTCAATTCATCCAGAATACCGACTCCAATCGCGGGTACATAATCGATATGCCCCCGGCGAGCGAATATGTAATAAACAAAAACGAATTGGACCGTAAAATAACGATAAGCGGGATGGGCGAGATTCATGTGCTCGACGGGGAAGGCGTCGCTTTCGCCATAAAAGCTTCATATTCAAATAATTCGGACGGAAACGGTTTGAGGGAAATAGGGCAGTTCACATCCCGTCGCGGACACGGTTTTTACGGCGCGCCACGCGTGGATATCGAAGACAGATTCGTGATAGGGGGCAGATGGAAATTCATTGGGATAGGTGACAAACCGCTCGAAAGCCCCTACGACGGCCATACCGAACTGAGAGGAAATTACGGGGTGACCTATAGGATTAAAGTCTGGATAGTCAACCCGACGGATAATCCTGAAAAAGCGCAGCTTAATTTCGCACCTGTTTCCGGCCCGGCTGTCGGAACCATGAAAGTGGACGGCGAACTTCTGAAGATCGGCATGCAAAGACCGCCGGATACGTTCAAAGTGAAGGAATTTCTTCTCAAACCGAAGGAAGAGCGGCCGGTCTATATCGAAATGATCCCGGAGTCGGGGTCGTTCTACCCGGTCAGACTTGTTTTCATGGCGAGAAAGATATGAGCGAAGAACCCAGACAAACGACAATCGAAAGGGAATTCACCCTTTCAGGGATCGGCCTGCACACTGGGGTGACGGTGGAGATGAAGGTCGAACCGGCTGGAGCCGGCGCGGGGATATTGTTGAAGTGCCCGGGAGGCGAAATCAATGCGGTCGCCGGATCGGCGCTGGAAGCGGCGAGAAATACATCCCTGACGAATGGAAAAATCACAGTGCATACGGTTGAGCACGTACTGTCGGCGCT
>JAKLIR010000330.1 GCA_022709505.1 bacterium
AACGGCACCACGACTGACAGCTTGACTCCGGTCGATGTTACGGGATTGACGTCGGGAGTTGTTTCAATCTCTGTTGGAGATGGCTATGCATGCGCGCTCACGTCTTCAGGCGGCGCAAAGTGCTGGGGATATAACCAATACAACCAGCTCGGTGACGGTACGGCGACTGACAGATTGACACCGGTCGATGTTATGGGATTGACGTCGGGAGTTGTTTCAATCTCCAGCGGAACGGACCACACCTGTGCGCTCATGACGAGCGGTGGCGTCAAATGTTGGGGCGCCAATTATATGGGAGAGCTTGGCGACGGCACGACAGACAGCAAACCGAGTCCCGTTAATGTTATGAATTTGACTTCAGGAGTATCGGTAATTGAAGCGGGCAGCGGCCATAATTGCGTGGTAATGGATAGCGGCGGTGTTATGTGTTGGGGCTTTAATATTTCCGGTGCAGTCGGCGACGGAACGACAGGCAGCCCAACGTACCCCGTTGATGTTATAGGGCTCTCGTCGGGAATAATAACAGTCTCGGCCGGTTATCTTCATACATGTGCTATAACAGACGGCGGCGGTGTGAAATGCTGGGGATATAATGGCGAGGGTGAACTCGGCGATGGTACGACTTCCGGCAGTTTGACGCCAAGAGATGTTTCTGGATTGAATTCAATTGCAGCCGCCCTATCGTTGGGAGATTCTCACACCTGTGCGCTGACGAATAGCGGCGGTGTGAAATGCTGGGGAAATAACCTTGAAGGCGAACTCGGCGACGGCACGACGGACAACAGGTTGACTCCTGTCGATGTTTCAGGATTGACATCAGGCGTATTTGATGTCTCAGCGGGTCTTAGGCACACTTGCGCTGTTACCATCGGCGGCGGCATAAAATGCTGGGGAAAAAATGATTTAGGCCAATTCGGCGACGGCACGACAACAGACAGCCTTACTCCCAAGGCCGGCCCGACTCCGTGAACGGATTCGCGCACGGGTCCGGATTCGTCAACAGCACTTCGAATCCGGTGCAATGTTCATAGCGGCGAACTGCTTCGTTGTCGTCGTATTTTCTCGTTCGCGTATATCCCGGTGCGATTACTTCAAAAATGCTCCTTTCGCCTTGCATTTCATCCGCTCTGAATCATAGCTCTCTAATCCGATATGCGGATTCGGGATAAAAGTTCGCCGGAAGGATTTGAACGTCACTCGGCGCAGTAAAACTTGATTTTCTTTTTGAGAGTTTTTTTGCCGCCGTGCATTCTCGCGGACAATTCGACGGGCGTGCAACCGGTGTCGTAAAGCATGAAAGCGGCGTTGCATTCGTCGGTTTCGCAGAACACTTCCGCCGCTCGTTTCAGCAGGACCTTTTTCCGGCCGTATTTCTCTATCGCGCTGAAGTACGCTTTGCACATCCCGGCGGGACACTTTCCGCTTATACCGACGACCACCAACGTCTGGTTCGACGGTTCCTTCGCACTCCCTCCGCCTATGATGGTGTTGTATAAGGTGAAATCGCTGTTGTCGATGATGTTTTCCGAGAGTGAGCCGCTCGGATTATAGAACAGATACGCCTTCATTCCTTTTATTTCCGGTTTGGATTGGGCCGCCGCCATCGCGGTTGCCGTGATCACAAAAACACATGCGAATATAACCATGCTCGTTGCCCTTTTTTTGTCCATAGCCGGCTCCATCGTTTTCGGTGGTTTCTTCTTCGAGTAATTATTATACCGCGGTTGGACGTGATGATGTCTTCATACCGGGATTTTGTGGAATTGTGACTTGCGCCTTAAGGGAACCCTTCGAGAAGGGCGCCTTCAAAAATTCCTACTAACTTTATACTATCGCAATTCCGGCTTCGCTCTGAATTGCATTACGCTCATAGCAGGGACGGTGTCTCCGCACCCGGCCGTCCCGAAATGCCGCCCCTGACATCCTTGTCCCCGCATGGATTCCGGGTCTCAGCCCGGAATGACGTACGCTAAGGCGGGGAAGAGAAGCAGCATAGCCGTCGGGGACGATAAAAAAGCGGGGGCCGGAATCCGTATTTTATCAAAAATGTTGGCAAGCAATGCCGCGTTGTTGATGCGGCATTGCGAAAGTGAAAGTTTTGCGGGGGATTCTCAAAGGGACGCTTTTGAAAAAGCGCCCACTTGAGCGGGCGTGCTCGCCCCACGAAAAAATGCGAGCTCAAATTTTGAATAATAATTGAGCTCGCAGTGATGCATAGGTACCAAAAAGGCCCTGTGCCTAAGGTAGTTCCCAATTACCCAATGTGTATGAATCTAAACATTATATTTAAAAAAAATTCAGCGAATATACCGAGAGCCGTTTGTCGAAAAAAGGTTGATAACAAAAGCGTTGTGAATGAAGAGCAATTGTCTTTTTGTTGCCAAATGTACACTATATATGGCATCTCAAAATTGTCGGATATGGCCGTTTTTGTCTTGTGGAGAAATCGCGAAATTCTTGATACGAGAATAGAAGTATGGATATGAGTAATATGCGGGAAGGGACTGACGTGCATACAGTCAACCTGAAATAAACCTCTATCATTCTTTCGGTCATGCCAACGCGATAGTCGCCACCATAATCAACATGAAGCCGAAAAAGCTGAAAACGAAAATTCTTTTAATGTCTATCTCCGCAACCATTGGAATAGCCTCCTTGGTTCTCGCTTACCACGTTCCGGACAGATGCCCGGCATCATGAATTCGAGTTCGCGATAATCAATTGCAACAATCGAGCCAATCTCTCACTGCTTCGACTTTGCGAGGGAACGATTCAAGAAAAAAACGATTAACGCAAGGAAAAATATTGGGTTAGAATATTTTTGTCGCCTGAATATCGGAGGAAGGCATGTAAATGTGAAATTACACTGTAACCGGGGAATGGGCTGTGGGACTGTGATATTTTGGCGTCTCGCGGATCGGAACTATCGTTGTCCCGGATTATTCTGATGAAAAATGTGGATTATCCGTCCGTCCGGAGCGCGTGCCTCCATCGGCCCCGAAATGCTCTACGGTATCGCGATGATGAAGAGGATGCTTTGCGCGGACTGATGCTCGCGGTTGGAACAAGCGTGTTCGGCTACGCCGCGGATATCGCCATTCTCATCGCGGCGCTCACCTGTATCGCGGGCCGTCTGTATCCGAGAGTTGTCACGCAACCATTCGGTCGTGGCGGTCAAATTTTGAAGAATATTCTTTTTCTGTACAGCAGCGCGCCGATGCCGACCCATATCGCAACGTAGGCCAAGGACACCGCCAGCGAGGCGTTGCAGGGCGAGAATATCGAGAGAGCGGCTTTGTAAAAAATCGTCCCGCCGGACGAGGCGCCGCCTCCGCCGCCCGCTCCGCCTCCGCCGTTCGAAAATAGACCCGGTATCATTCCCGCGTAATGTATGATCGTCCCCGACATCAGGTATATGAAAATCGAGTTCGTTCCCACTCCGACGAACGGCATCGCCGCTTTTTTCATCCCCTTGAAGTCCACGAACCACACGCACATTGAAAGGATTACCATGTCGATCCCCGCCACGAAGATCACGTATGACGGGCTCCACAGGTTCTTGTTGATCGGGAAGAAACTATTCAGGCACAGGCCCGCGAAAATCATTAAGTTGCCCACTGTGAACAAACCGGCTAATTTTTCGGGTATGGATTTTTCCGATTTCAGATGCGCGCCGGCGAGCGCGCCGAGCAGCCCGGTGGCGATCGCGGGCATCGTGTGCAGCAGACCCTCGGGGTCCCAGTTCGGACGGTAGAGATGCCCTTTCAGCAGCAGGTTGTCTATGTATCCCGCCATGTTGCACTCCACTGTGAGAACCCCGGCGCCGCAGCCCGGAACCGGCACGTACTTCATAATGATCCAATATGCCGCGAGCAGCGCCGCCACTAATCCTATCTGCACCTTCCTTTCCGTTTTCATTACGATCAACCCGGTGAAGAGGTAGATGAGCCCGAGGCGGAACAGCACGCCCGGAATCCGGAATCCGCCGGGATTCGTCGGGTCGAACCCCCAGATGAAGCCAGTGGCGGCTATCAGAAATCCGTGATGGATCACCTGAAGCGCGAGTCCGCCGCCTTTCTCCATCGCGCGCCGCTCGAGCCGCGGCAGGAGTATCGACAGCACCAGAACCGCGGGGAGAACAAGGTCCCATCCGGAAATCGGAGGTTTCGGCGCGTGCTTGAACAGCTCGGTCTGCACGAGTATTTTAGCCAAGCACATCACAATCGTGAGGATCGGCGTCATCCAGTCGAAAAACGAAAGCCCTTGCCATTTTTTCTTCTCTTTTCGCCCCGACACCGAATACGGAATCGCCACGCCGAGAATGAACGCGAACGACGGAAACACGAGGTCGCAGGGGGACCATCCGTTCCATGGAACGTGTTCGAGGGCAGGATAGGGTTGCGGCCCGCCGGCGTTGTT
>JAKLIR010000331.1 GCA_022709505.1 bacterium
GTCGTTGATCGACGACCATGGCTCCGGGATCGATTCTCTGAGAATCTTAGCCTTGCAAGCGTGGGCCGCGGCGAAGTCGGGATTCTTTGAAATAACCTCGTCGAGAAACCGCCGGGCGCTTTCAGCGCCTTTTTCGCCGTAGATGGCGAGCGCGTATTTTATAATCAGACTGCCGTCTTTTTTTCCGGCGGCGAGTATTTTCTCGGATCTCTCCAGCAGGAGACCGTATTTCTTCGAGCTGAGGCAACAGTCGGCGAGCATGGACGCCGTCCTGTCATCGGTCGCGCCCGCGTCGAAGGCTCTTGCGTAATCGTCCGCGGCGCGGTCGAGGACGCCGAATTTGAAAAAGTAGTCCGCGCGCGCAAGGGAGAAATCCGCTTCCGCCGGGAACGACTTCACGAGCATGTTCAGGGCGGACTGTGCTTTCGCGAATTCGCCGGCGGCCATGTCGAACATTGCTTTGGCGTAGATGACTCTCGCGGCGTCCGGTTCGATCGAGAGGGCTTTGTCCAGATCGGATTTCGCGGCGTCGGATTTTCCCATCTTAAGCAATGCGAGGGCGCGCCCGGCTAATACTTTCGCATTTTTCGGATCGAGCTCCAACGCTTTGTTCCAATCTTTGAGCGAGGCGGCGGCCGCGCCTTTGCCGAGCGCCGCTTCGGCGCGGTACCAGTAATACATCGCCACAGCGGGCCTGAGCTTCACCGCGCCGTCGAGAGCCGTTACCGCTGCGTCCCAAGCTCTGCCTTTGAGAAACGCTTGTCCCTTCATGCTCCACAGTTCGCTGTCCGAGGGTCTCGCGGCCGCGGCTTTTCCGAAATCCTCCGCCGCCCGGATGTAATCTCCTTTTTCCATTCTGATTTTTCCGCGCAGAACCAGAGCGTCCACATTCGTGTTTTTCTGTTTGATCAGGCGTTCGATCTCCACTTCGGCAGCGGCGGCGTCTTTCATGTAATCCATGAGGAAACTTACTTTCGCTGATGTAACCTCGAAGCTTCCCGGAAAGTTTTTCTGAGCCTGATCGAAAGAAGCGAGAGCCTCCTGTTTCCGGCCCAGTTCGGCCATGGCCTGCGCGCGGACGGTCACCACCCATAAATCCTTGGGATTCAGCGCGAGGGACTTGTCCATATCCTCGATCGCTTCCTTGTATTTTTTCTGCTGGAAAAACGCGGCGCCGCGATCGGTGTACGCCGCTACGATTTTGTCGTTGAGCTTCAGCGCGCGGGTCGAGAAATCGATCGTGCAGTTGTAATCCCCTTTGAAATAGCACATCACGCCGACCGCGTTGACGGCCGGGTAGAACGTGGGATCGAGTTCCACGATGCCGCGATAAATTTCTTCCGCCTTCGCGTCGTCGGTCGCCGTTTCCTTGCCGCAGTAAGCGCGGTAGTCGCACGCCTGAGCATAGAGTTCGAGAACTTTGGCCTTGGTTTCGGAAGGCTCGCCGCCGGCGCCGATCCGCGACATCTCGGCCGCGACGAGAGACGCCACTTCCGGCTCGGGATATGTTTTGAGCGCTTCGAGCCGGCTCCATATCCACGGCGGCCCGGCGAGCGCCCTCGCGGGCATCAAGACCAGCGCCGCCACCAATATCAATTGAATTATTCCGAAACACCGGGTCATGTTCTATTTATCACCGCGAGAAGTCCTTTTTTCAAGGACTTCGCATAACTTGACTATGAATCTCATTAACCCTAATATCAGGATAAACCCGGATCCGAGGATGTAAGAACGGATTCGTAATAAATCGAACCCAAGGCGGCGTGAACCTGAATTGAGCGGCGGCGAAAAGGAAAAATGTCCGGCGTGCGGCCGGTTGATTTACTCGGATCGTCCGTCGTGTCTTTACTGCGGCTGGGAACGCCGGATGGACGAATCTCAAAGGGCGGAACTCAGAAAGAAGCTTGTGCTCAAGGGCCTCGGTGTGGAAGAAAGCGAGGCGGGCGCCGCCGCGGGCAAGCCGTCCATACCGGTGAAAAGCGCGGCGAAGTGCGGCAAATGCGGCGCGCCTCTTAAACCGGGAATGAGGTTCTGCACGGGCTGCGGAACTCCGGCGCCGGCCGGAGAGCCCGCGACCGCGGTGCCTGTTGCGCGGTCTTCTCCCACGCCGGAGCCGAAGATCAAACCCTCGATTGCGGATTTCAAACCCATTGCCGCAATGAGCGAAAGAATTGTAGTTGCGGGCGAGGGTGGGAGCGAAATCATGAAAACCGTCCGCGAGAATGTTTTGTGGGCGGTAGGCGCGGGAGTTCTCCTGTTTGCCAGAATGCAGCCTTTCGGAGTACTGCCGGAGAAAGCGAAAGCTTTTGCTCCGCGCCCGGCATGGCCGGTGGATTTCCCGAATGAGCTGGTCGTGGGCTTTTTTCTTATCGCCGCCTGCGCGTTGCTTTATGTTCCGGCGGTGAAACGTGTCGCGGACGCGAAGAGACTCACCGTCGGATTCGCCGCGGCGTGGTGTTTGTATGCATTGTTCATAATCAATGGGGTTTTCGTTAACAAATCGCGAGTTGTTGAATTAGTGGTTATAATCATACCGGTGGTTTTTCTTTTCGGGCGCGCGGTGTTCAAGAAAGATGTCCCATTCGTCGCCGCCGCGGTTTTGTATTCATCGGTGATCGTTTCAGAGGCGGTTTTTCTTCTCAAGCTCGAACTTCTTTCCGGCACGGGGTGGAGCCTTTTGGGGAACATGGGCTTCATTTTCTCCGTGATCGGTCTTTTTCTTATATTCTCATGGGCTTTTATGAAAATGAATTTCAAATGGAAACGGAAAAGAGCGCCTGAAGTAGCGGCCGAAGAGCGGAGCGAGGAGTAGGCGCGAAGACACAACCGGAGTTGCACACGGGCCCGGCATTGGAACTATGAGTTTCGTTGTGATAATATGAAAAGGGAAATGTTTCCTGCTTCTTAAGTTGAGAAATCGTGTTTGTCCCGCGGCTTGGGAAACGCGGCGCGGGTTTGGAGATGGAGTTTTTGCTGAGGAGAAAGGCGGCGTACAATGGCTGAATACAAGATCGGATACATAGACATCTACCGTTCGGGGCGGAACGATTACATCGGCGGAGTGCTTGTGACGGACAGGCTGGGGATACCGCTTGAATTCAGGCACACCGAAACTGTTTCGCCGACGAAGGTGCAACAGATATTGTACGGGAAGGCGCTCGAGAGGTTTTTGAAGTGCGAGACGTTGGCGAAGTCTCTGCTCAGCGACATCAGCGCGAAGCCGGACCTGCTCGTTGTGCCGGACCCGGAGTACTATCCGCTGACTCGCAATTTCAATTTCCCCTTCGTGCAGTTGTCAAAGGCGGGCCGGGAACCGATGCAGAACCACGGCGACTTCGTGGAGGTGAACGAGAGCGAGATACACTTGCAACTGTTGTCCATGAGAGAGCCGACCCGCGTGCGCGTTGACCGCAAGAACGCGCCGACGCTTCCAGCCGTGAAGGCGATCCTCATTGATGTCGGCAGAACGATGGATGTGATAGAGCCTCTGTTGCGCGTGCAGGAAGCGCTCAAGGCCCTGATTTCAGAGTCGCAATAATGGCGCACCAAGTAAAAACTTACAAGATAGACCTCGGGGAAGGTTCGGACACGAACGCCGCCGCTTTTGAAATCGAAGTGAAGGGCGCTCCTCCGGAACCCATCCTCGACATCCCAATTTCCTACGTGGACTTTCAGCTAAAACCAGAGAAGGTTGGGACCGAACTGGTTTCTTTCCCCACCGATCCGAAAGTGGTGAATATCGAAATCGAATCCGCATCCAAGAAAAAAGTCGCAACATATAAAACCGATGCGTGGAACAAGGGATCGGTAACGACGAAAGCGCCGAAAGTCGGCCGCCCGGGAGAGAACAAACGCTCGGTCGCCGTGCCGTGCAAACCGCCACGGAAGATGAAAGTGTTCGAGAGTGACTATCTCGAAAAAACCCCGATCACGAGGTTCATGCTCGACCAGCGCAAGATCCCATTCCCCGTGATATCCGAATATATGGGGGAACTTGCAAACAAGAACAAAACGAACTATACGAATATAAGGTTGATCGGGGTGTTCGACCCGATACCGATGCACCTTGCCGAGAAGCTTACGCTTGACCCGACGCTCGGGATTTTGAAATTCTTCATCAGAAAGGAACCGCTCGGAGATCGCCGAAATGTGAGAGTCGTTTACGGACGGCTCCGAACCACGGGCGACATAATATCGGCGGTTTTTCCGGTAAATTGACATGACCGCGCTCGTAATAATTTTACTCATAATGAACGTCGTGCTGGTGTTTATGCTTGCGCGAAAATGGGTGGAGGGAGCGCCGGGCGAACCTCGCGGCGGCGAAAAACCGCTCGGGGATTTTTTCCGAACCCGCCCGGAGTCCGGAAATCCCGCGCCCGCATCGTCG
>JAKLIR010000332.1 GCA_022709505.1 bacterium
GGGACGGTCAGAGTCGCATAAACGATGACCGGTCCGAGCAGGTTCGGGATGATGTGCTTGAATATCATTCTCGCGGTGCCGACGCCGGAAGTGCGGGCGGCCATTATGTATTCCTTCGCCTTGATGGAGAGAGTCTGCCCGCGCGTGATCCTGCTCATGGTCAGCCATTGCACCGCGCCCAGTCCGACGAACAGGAGATAGAGTTTTTTATCCGCCTCCACATTGTTGAAAATAACCATCAGGAGAATGACGAGGAACATGTATGGAAGGCCGTAGAGGATATCCACGAAGCGCATCATGACGTTGTCCGTCCGTCCGCCCCTGAATCCGGCGAACGCGCCGTATGTCACGCCGATGATGATGCTCACGAGAGTCGCCACGAGGCCGACCATCAGCGAAATCCGGCCGCCGTACATTATGCGGGTCATCAGATCGCGCCCGAGCCTGTCGGTTCCGAGGAAGTATTTCGCGCACGGGGGCAGGTTGCCGTCTGCGAGATGGGTCTCATCGAAGCCGTAAGGCGCTATGTATGGCGTAGCGAGCGCAATGAGCGCGATGATCAGAATGATCCCGCTCCCGAGGACGGCCATCTTGTTTTTGAGAAGACGGCGCCATGCGTCTTTCCATAGGCTCGTGCCTTTTATGAGTTGCTTTTCGGAAATTTTATTTTCAGTCGTTTTTTCAGTCATGCGTCTGTCCGCGGCCGCTCGTGAATGGGCGCACCGCCGTTCAATCGTACGTTATCCTCGGGTCGAGGAACGCGTAAAGTATGTCCACGAGAAGGTTGAAGACGATAAGAAAAACGCTGTAGAGAATAACCGTGCCCATGGTCATGGTGTAGTCCCTGTTCAGCGCGGATTGCACGAACTCGCGTCCTATGCCGGGGATGCCGGATATGGACTCGATCACGAGGGAGCCTGTGAGTATCGCGGCGCACGCCGGCCCGAGGAATGATATCACCGGAAGCAGGCCGGCCTTGAGTGAATGACGCGTGATGATAAGCCATTCGTACAATCCCTTCGCGCGCGCCGTGCGTATGTAGTCCTGTCTTATCACTTCGAGCATCCCGGCGCGTGAAAGGCGCGCTATGTACGCTGAGTACATAAGTCCGAGCGCGACCACCGGATTGACCATTTGTTTCCACGACATGCCCCAGCCGCTCACAGGCAGTATTTTCAATTTCACAGAGAAGAAATAGATGAGCGCAGTGAGCACGACGAAGCTCGGGACGGAGACCCCGATCATCGAGACCGACATCGCTGCGTAGTCCGCGGCGGAGTTTTGCTTGAGCGCCGCGATACATCCCGCCGGAATGCCGACTATGAGCGCGAACAGCAGCGCGTACGCTCCGAGCTTTATTGTCGTTGGCAGGCCGGCGGCGATCATTTCGTTGACCGAGCGATCCTTGTACTTGAACGACGGCCCGAGATCGCCGCGCGCGAGGTCTTTCATATACCTGAAATATTGATTGATGAGCGGTTCGTTGAGGTGGTAGCGGGCTTCGATCGCCGCTTTGACCTCTTCGGGGATCACGCGGTCGCGCGAGAAAGGTCCGCCCGGCGCGACCCGCATCATGAAGAACGTTATGGTTATGATCACCCACAAAACGGGTATCGCGCCGAGGATTCTTCGAATTGCGTAACGAGTCATTCTTTCAGTTCGTTTTGCTTCCTATTTTTTTACGTTTACGGCGTACCCGGCTTCGCGAAGCAGCTTGCGGGCGAGATCAGGATTGTATTCAAGCCCCTCGGGGGACTTGTAATTTTTAAGGATCGGAGGGACGAAAGTCGTCGCCGGCTTCTGTCCGGCCTTTGTAACGTATTCGCATATTTCCTTTTTGTTCACGGCGAGATCGAGGGCTTTTCTGACACGCGGGTCGTTCAGAGGAGGCTTTGTCACGTTGAACCTGTAGTAGTACGTTGAAAGGAAAGGCGTGAAGTGCGCTTCCTTCCATTTTTTCACTTTGTCCATGTGGCTCGGTGGAATTGTGTTCATCCAGTCGATTTCACCCGATTCGAACATTTGAAGGTTTGTAGTTTCCACTTCGATCGGATACGCGATTAGCTTCGTCAGCCTCACCTTATCGGCGTCGTAGTAGCGGGGATTTTTCACCATGGTAATATGGTCTTTCGGCGCCCATTCCTTGAGCAGGAACGGGCCGTTGGTGACGATGTTCTCCGGGCGAGTCCATTTGTAGCCGTATTTCTCCACGCATTTCTTATTAACCGGCATCAGGGTGTGGAACGTGACGAGGTCGAGCCAGTATGCGGTCGGATTTTCGAGTTCGACTTTCAGCGTATATGGGTCCGGCGCGGAAATGCCCACCTGTTTGAAATCCTTGATTTTACCTTCGTAATAGGGTTTGCCGTTTTTCACGTAGAAGAGCTGATACGCATATTCCGACGCCGTTGACGGAGTCAGGACCCTTTTCCAAGAGTAAACGAAATCTTCCGCGGTGAAAGGATCGCCGTTGCTCCATGTCGCGTTTTTCCTAAGGTGGAAAACGTAGGTTTTCTTATCCGGGGAAACATCCCAGCTCGTCGCCATGCCGGGGATGGGATCGAGCGTCTTCGGATCGTTCACCACGAGGCCTTCGTACAACTGCTGCGCTATGTTGAATTCGACATTGCCGGTCATTATTTCGGGGTCGATCGACTCGGGTTCCGCATGGTTGCTGAACCTGAAAACTTGTTTATCGGGAGGAAGTATTTTCCCTCCTTTTTCTATGTACACCTCTTTGAGAGGATGCAGGTCTCTGGCGTTGAGTTCCATGTTTTTGACATAACTTTTAATGAGGTTCGTGTTGACGTAGAAGTATATCGGCATGATCGGCATTTCTTTATTCACGAGAATATCTTCCGCGTCCGCGAGTAGCTTCGCGCGTTTTGCTATATCTGGTTCTTTCGCAGCGGCGGCGATTAGGTCGTCATATTTCTTATTGCTCCATCCGGTCTGGTTGTTTCCGCCGTTTGTGACGAACATGTCGAGAAATGTGTTGGGGTCGGGGTAGTCGCCGATCCATCCCGCGCGTGCGATGTCGTAGTCGAGCGCCTGAAGGTTCTTCTGATAGACCTTCCATTCGACGTTATTGAGCTCGACTTTTATCCCAAGTTCCTGAGCCCACATGCGCTGGATCGCTTCGGCTATAGTTCGATGCGCCTCGGACGTGTTGTAGAGAAGCTTCAGTTCCGGGAACGGTTTCCCGCCGCCGGAGGAAGCTCCACCAGAAGGTTTGCAGCCCGCGGCCGTCACGATCACGCACACGGCGGCGACGGCGATCGTCAGTTTGAACGAGGATTTCATCCAGCCTTTTAATCGAACTTCTGACCGCATTCAGCACCTCACTGTTTGATATACTTTTAACCCGGATTCGTAAATAGTGCGCCGAATCCGCGGCAATATTCATAGCGGCGAACAGCTTCGTTGTCGTCGCATTTTTTCGTTCACGTACATCTCGGTACGCTCACTTCAAAAATACTCCTTCCGCCTTGCTTTTCATCCGCTCTGAATCATTGCTCCCGAATCCCAATGAAGGATTCGGGTTTAAGGAAGGCGCGCTCCCATCGGGCTACGCGTTCAAATAAATATATCAAAACGACGCGTGAAACACAACGGTTTCAATCATGTATAAATATATTGATTTCAATTATTGTTTTTTAAGAATAATTCGACTTCAGATAGAACGATTTCAACAATTTTTCCGAGCCGGTTTTTTATCGTCTCCGTCAGTTCGAGGCCGGCGGTGATCTCTTCCGGCTCCACCGCCACCACAACGACGTTTTCCGGTCTATCCCCGGTCATTTCAGCCATTTTCAATGCGTCCAGAATACCCATGTGCAGCGTATTGGGAAGCTCTTCTCCGGCGCCGATATCTTCCGGGGTGAATCTGTATATCGAGCCCGGTTCCTCGCCTCCGAGCACGGTGTCGATGATTATCAGCAGGTCCGAGCCGGATGTTTCGTACAGAGCGTCGAGTCCGGACGTGCCGCCGTCGATCAGGGCCACGTTTTCCGGGAGTTCGATTTTTTCGAGTTCCCGGATTGCGTGAACCCCGGCGCCGTCGTCTCTCATGATTACGTTTCCGACTCCGAGGATTGCGATTTTCTTTTTCTGCGGCTCATTCATGCCGGATAATTATAGCGAAAAAAAACGCCGGGAGACCATAGGCCGCCCGGCGTTGATTTCGTTTAAACCGGATTCGTCAATAGTACGTCGAATCCGATGCAATGTTCATAGCGGCGAACAGCTTCGTTATCGTCGCATTTTTTTGTTCACGTACATCTCAGTACGCTCACCGGCAAGATACTCCTTCCGCCTTGCTTTTCATCCGCTCTGAATCATTGCTCCCGAATCCAATCGGAGGATTCGGGTTGAATTG
>JAKLIR010000333.1 GCA_022709505.1 bacterium
GGTGAGGCGTCGAAGTGAGAAAGTGCGGCCGTGAATATTTCCTGTCTCGGTTTGTAGCTTCGCACATCTTCTGAAGTGAAAACGGCGTCGAATTCCAAACCGAGCCTGTCGAGGCACAGTTTCATTTCGACGTTGTCCGAGTTCGAAACGATCGCGGTTCTGTATTTCTTGATGAGGGGTTCGACGACAGCCGCCGTCTCAGGGAAGGGCGACGCGGCCGCAACGAGATCGAACCAGATTTTTATGTCCGCCGCGGAATCGTATTTGTCGACGCCGTAAGATTCGAATGTGTCTTTCAGACAGTCTTCGAAAATCGGCCAGAGGAGTCTGAACGGCTCGTCAGTCCGCCATCGCTCCACTATGAGTTCGTCCCATTTGTCGTGGAACTCGATATAATCAAAGTCGAGTTTTTCATGCGCGAGAATCATCCGCGCGGCGTCCGTATGCGTATCGAACGTGTCGAACAACGTCCTGAACGCGTCGAAGAAAAGCAAATTGACCATCTCCTAAAGCATTCCTTTCGACAAAAGTTGAAGGACATTTTAGCAAAAGCTCCGTGAAATAAACAATCCGCTTTGAAAAAGGCCCGGCGAAGCGGCGAGCCGCGGCGTGGGATTTCCAATTTCTTGAAGAAGAGTCTTTTTTTATATGAATAATGCCGGATAATACAGATGAAAGGCGGCTGAAATTGAAAGACAAAAAAGATACTCCGAAAAGAGGATCGGGAGTGCGGCTCGAATGGAAACGCGCGCCCGTGCCAGAAACAAAACGGATCGAACTTCTGCCTGTCGAGCAGTACCGGTCGGGTGAACACGATTCGGAGAACGCGCCCGGCATGTTTATCGAAGGAGACAACCTTCAGGCGATGCGCGCCTTGCTCGATTCGGGGTACGGGGGGAAGATCGACATGATATACATCGATCCGCCGTACTCGACCGGCAGGCGGTTCACCGCCCGGACGTCGCCGCGGAAAGAGAACAGGCCGCCGGTTGATGTGGATGCGTATGAGGACTCTTGGACGGGCGGACTCGAAGGGTATCTTCAAATGATGTATGACAGGCTTGCCGCCGCGCGCGAGCTGCTCGCCGAACACGGCTCGATCTACGTTCACCTCGACTGGCGCGCCGCTCATTACGTGAAAATCGTCCTCGATGAAATATTCGGGATGGAGAACTTTCAGAACGAGATTGTCTGGTGTTACCGGGAAGCGATAAATTCGAAACTCCGCTGGAACAGGAAACACGACCTGATATTCATGTATAGCAAGTGTGATCGTTTCACGTTCAACTATCGCGAAGTGCTCGAACCGCACGCTGAAGCAAATCTGAAGAAATACAGGCACGAGGACGAACTGGGCCGCTACCGGCTCATGGGCCGCGGCCTGAAGGGAAGCCCGATCCGCTCCGCTCGGGACGTCTCGCCCGACTGGGAGAAGATGCGCCCGGAACTCACTTACAGGCACTATCTCAAGGAAGGGCGGCTGCCGGTCGATTATTGGATGATCGACATCGTGAATCAGGCTTCCTGCGAGAGAACGGGATACGCGACGCAGAAACCGATCACTCTCATTGAGCGGATGCTGCGCGCTTCATCGAATCCGGGAGACCTCGTCGCGGATTTTTTCTGCGGTTCCGGCACACTTCCTTCGGCCGCGCACCGGCTCGGGCGCCGCTGGATCGCCTGCGATTCATCTCCGATTTCCGCCGACGTGACGAGACGAAGGATGCTTTCTTCAAAAACGCCGGCGGACTTCGATATTCTTCGACCGAAAGGAAAGAAAGCGCCGTCCGCGGGGAAACTTCAAGCTGTTTCCAAGGCGAGTGAAAACTCCGTCGATATCGAACTCGTCTCCTATAAATCGAAAGCGACGGCGGCCGGCGAAAACAACGGTCTCGATCTGATCACATTCTGGGCGGTGGACCCTGCTTACGACGGCAAAGTGTTCAGGCCGGTGTGGTGGACATGTAAGGGCGCGAGGAATTCCGCCGTGAAGTTTAAAGCGAATTGGATAAAGGTAAACCCGAACGAAGCGGGCAAGGCGAGGATCCTCGCGTGCGATATTTACGGCGGAGAGACTTTTTACGTTATTGATGATTGAAGCAGAATCCTGATTTGGTACTCTATTTATTTCCCATTGCACAGGAAACAAGATGCGAAATGGCCGGGGGCGACTTCCGAGAGTTGCGGAGTTTCCCTGTCGCAGACGTCCATTTTTTTCGGGCAGCGCGAAGCGAAATCGCAGCCGGGATAGACTTTGTCCGGTCCGGGCACGTCGCCTTTCAGGATGATTCGTTTCCGCTTCGACTCCACGGCGGGATCGGGGATAGGAATGGCGGAGAGAAGGGCCCGCGTGTAAGGGTGAAGGGGAGTGTCGTAGATGGTTTCGGCCGGCGCGAGTTCCACGATTTTTCCGAGGTACATGACCGCCACGCGGTTGCTGATGTGTTTGACGACGCTCAAATCGTGCGCGATGAAGATATAGCTGAATCCGAATTTCTCCTGAAGTTCCTCGAGGAGATTGATTATCTGCGCCCGTATCGAGACGTCGAGAGCGCTCACAGGTTCGTCGCAGATTACGATTTCAGGGTCGAGAGCGAGAGCGCGCGCGATGCCGATGCGCTGGCGCTGCCCGCCACTGAACTCGTGCGGATATCTGTTCAGGAAGCGCGGGTCGAGCCCGACGATCTCGAGGAGTTCTTCAACGCGGCCGCGCCTTGCGCGGGAGTCGAGAAGCTTGAAGCACATGATCGGCTCCCCGACGATCTGCCCGACGGTCATCCTCGGATTCAGCGACGCGTACGGGTCTTGATAGATCACTTGAAGCCGTTTGTATATCTGCCGCAGGGGCTCGCCTCGGAGTTTCGTCAGTTCGGTGTCTTCGAGCTTAATTGAGCCGGAAGTCGGCCGGTTCAATTGAAGGATCGCCTTGGCGGTCGTGCTCTTCCCGCAGCCGCTTTCTCCAACGAGCCCGAGCGTCTCTCCTTTGAAAAGGTCGAACGATACGCCGTTCACGGCGCGGATGTAACCTATGTTTTTCTTAATCAGAAGACCGGCCTGAATGGGGAAGTGGACTTTTACATCCTTGAGTGAAAGGAGAGGGGAGTTGTTCTTGTTCATCGCGCCCCTCCTTTCTCGATGTCGATCCAGCAGGCGACGCGCCGCCCGGGTCCGACTTCGACGAGTTCGGGTTCTTCCTCGAAACACTTGCCGGTCGCGAAGGCGCAACGCGGATTGAATTTGCAGCCCTTGGGATTGTGTATCAAGTCCGGGGGCAGTCCGGCGATCGAATATAATTTTTCCTTCTCTCGGGCGTCGAGTCGCGGCAGTGATTTAAGAAGCGCGAACGTGTAAGGGTGCAGCGGGCGGCTGAAGAGAGACGAAGTGTCCGCTTTTTCAACAATTTTCCCGGCGTACATCACGATTATTTTTTCCGTCATTCCCGCAACGACGCCGAGGTCGTGGGTGATGAGCATGATAGCGGCGCCTGTTTCGCTCTGAAGTTTTTTCAGAAGGTCGAGAATCTGGGCCTGAATGGTGACGTCGAGAGCCGTGGTCGGCTCGTCGGCTATGAGAATGGACGGGCTGCACGAGAGCGCCATGGCGATCATAACGCGTTGCCGCATTCCGCCGCTGAACTGATGCGGGTAGTCGTTGATTCGTTTGTCTGGAGATGGAATACCCACGCTGTCGAGAAGCGCGACTGCTTTCGCGAGGGCGTCCTTGTGAGAAAAACCTTTGTGTATTTCGAGGCCTTCCGTCATCTGGCGGCTGATTTTGAGGAACGGGTTCAGCGAGGTCATCGGATCCTGAAAGATAACGGCTATCTCGTTACCGCGAATCTTTCTAAGTTCGGATTTCGCCATTCCTATCAGGTTGCGGCCCTTGAACATGGCTTCGCCGCCCGCGATTTTGCCCGGAGGCTGCGGGATGAGCCCGAGGAACGACATGTGGGTGACGCTTTTTCCGCAACCGCTTTCGCCGACTATTCCCAGCGTGGTTCCCGGGTCGAGGTCGAACGAAATCCCGTCAACCGCGCGGACCACTCCATCCGTCGTGTGAAATTGCGTCTGCAAATTTTTTATAGAAAGAATAGGTTCCGTCATCTGTTGTTTCCGAAAATTATTTCTGATCCTTCATTTGAGGGTCGAGTGCGTCCCGCAGCCCGTCTCCCACGAAGTTCAGTGAAAAGAGAGTTATCGCGAGAGCGAGTCCCGGGAATAAAATTTGCCACGGGTAAATGTCGAGCGTCTCTCGTCCCTCGGAAGCGAGGGAGCCCCAGCTCGCCATGGGGGCTTGAACACCGAGGCCGAGGAAACTGAGGAACGCTTCTTCGAGCATGACCGCCGGGACGGTCAGAGTCGCGTAAACGATGA
>JAKLIR010000334.1 GCA_022709505.1 bacterium
GCGAGAACGAGGGAGCATACTGTTTCGTATGTGACCGAGTTCGAGTCGATGATGCAACGCTATAGATCGCTCTTTTTACGATTTCCCGGATTTTTCCGGTGAAAAATCCGCCCTAAAACAAAAACCCCTTCGGAAAGGGGTTTTAGTTTCTTCATGATAAGTGCAATTTCAAAAAATCCCTGAAAACCCTTTACGGTCTCTTGAAAACTTTCTGGGACTTCATGACATCAGCCATATTGCCGGAGATGCGAATTTTTCCAGTCATGAAAGCAGTTGTGGGCTCAACTGTTCCTTCGGCGATTCCAACCCAAGTTTCGGCGTCCGTTTCGAGAGTCGCCGTGGCGTCGTCCGCCGTTCCCGCGCTGATCTCGCATGAGCCGCCGGATACCGCAACCACCCAGTTGCCGCCGCCGTCGCCTTCGATGTTGTACTGAACTTTGGCTTCCCAATCCGCGGCGGAATCCGCATCG
This sequence comes from bacterium, assembly GCA_022709505.1. Classification (GTDB taxonomy): domain Bacteria; phylum UBP15; class UBA6099; order UBA6099; family UBA6099; genus JAKLIR01. Next base: position 471 of record JAKLIR010000334.1, read on the forward strand.
AACTGTCCGGGCATCGCATCGAAAATCTCTTTACATGTCGCCATGTTGAATTTCCCTCCTCTTTCTTTACGAAAGTTTCGTATGTTCCACCGGAGGCGCACGCCAACCGGTTCGCGAACGCATAATATCAAACCGCCGTCCCTTTTGTCAAGAGAACATACAAGGCTGTTTGACTCGCGCCGCGGCTCGACATACAATTTCAAAAGCCATTTTTCAAAAGGCATCGCCGATGGACGATAAATTCAAACATGTAAACTGCAACCTGTGCGGCGCCGACGACGCATCGCCTTGGATGACGGGCGCCGCCGGCTCGGCGGTGATATGCAACAAGTGCGGCCTTATTTACGTGAACCCGCGCCCGCCTCTCGAAGAAGTGCACGAGGTCTATGACGAAGCCTACGCCGATAACTTCATCTCAAGAAGTCCCGCGAAACTCAGGAGAGCGGCGAGGATACTTAAGGGGATAAGCGAAAGAAAACAACCCCCGGGCGCGTTTCTCGACATAGGTTGCAATGCGGGTTTCATAATCAAGACGGCCGCCGACCTCGGCTGGAGCGCGGTCGGAGTGGAGCCTTCCGCGGCCGCGGCGCGCCACGCCCGCGAGACTTTCGGACTCGACGTCAGGAACTGTTTCCTCGAACAAGCGGGCTTCGCCGACCGGCAGTTCGACGTAATAACCACCTTCAACGTGATCGAACACGACGAAAATCCGCTCGGGCATTTCAAGGAGATCCGACGAATCATGAAAGACGACGGACTCCTTCTAATATGGACGCCGAACGCGAGCCACATTCAAGCGCGGCTGAATCCGAAAAAATATTTCATGCTCGACCATGTCGAACATTTGTACTATTTCCACAGGAAAACGATGTATGAAATGCTCAAAGCGGCCGGATTGCGTTTCGACGGGCTTGCGGGATTGAACTTGAAACCGGGCATGAAGATATACGCCCGAAAAGCGTGAGGAAATCAGACCGAGACGCCGTTCGGCCGCCTCGCGTGCTTCTCAATATTCTCAATCAATCTATCAACCGTGAACGGTTTCTTTTTAAATGACACCGCTCCGAGTTCTAAAGCCTCTTTCCGGGCGGAATCGTCCGCGCTCGCGAAAATTATCCGCGCTTCAGGGTCCATGGACATTATCTCCCGCGCCGCCTCAACCCCGGTCTTCAGCGGTATCCGGTAATCCATTATCACAACGTCCGGCTTCTGCTCCAATCCGGCGTATCTTCGGACAGCCTCAACTCCGTCGAAGGCCCAACCGACAACGTCGAACCCTTCGTCTTCCATTACTTCGCGGTACATTTCGAGCACGTCTATTTCATCTTCCACGATGAAAACCTTGATTGCCATAACTAAGACGCTCTCTTAAGTTTTATGATAACCGCGGCGCCGACGCCGTCCGTCGCGCTCCCGACCTTGATCTCTCCGCCGAACTTTTCTACAAGCGATTTCGCCAGCCAGAGACCGAGTCCGGTGAACCCCGCCGCGGCTCGGTCGGGAAACCTTTCAAACAGATTTTCCAGCACTTGCCCCGGTATTCCCGGCCCATTGTCTATTATCCTGATTTCCCAAGCGGGAGTTTCCATCATTTTAGACTCATCCACCTCGATCTTCACAAAAGCGCTTTCATATCCGTGCTTTACGGCGTTTTCGATTATTATTGTGAAGATCAGGCTCAAATGATCCGTTCCGATCGCCCACCTATCCACCCCGGACTCATACTCAAACTTTGTGTTTCTCAATGGATAAAGTACTTTAACCGCCTTGACGGCCGTCTCCAGACACTTGTCGATATCCACACCGTGCAGCAACTCATCTCTTATCCCCTCCAACTGGGACAGCGCTCTCACCTTTCCGAGGAGATTCTCGCCCTTCGCAACCTGCCGGATCAGAGTGTCGATATACTTTTTCGCCACTTCATCATCGCCGATCCTACGCTCAAGCAGATTCAAATTCCCGAGAATAGTCTGGTAGTAATTGGTCAGATCGTGGCTCATCAGGTCGAGATAGAAATCCGCTTCCCTTTTTGCAGCCTTAAGCTCTTCCTCATTCCTCTTCAGTTCCGTTATGTCCCTTACAACCAATTGGATTGACTTTTCGTTCGTCTCCGGATCGTACATCACGTAGGAATCATGCAAACTCACTCTCTCTTCGCCTTTGAGCGTCTTGAACCTGAATTCAAGATTTCTCGCATGTCCGGCTTTCAAGATGTTCCCGCGAAGCTCATCCTCGGGGCCGATATACTGTACGAGATCGGATACATTTTTACCCTTCAAAGAAGCCGGATCCGGATATTCGTCCTCGAGATCGAGTATCCTAACCGCTCCGCGGTCTATGAACACTATAGTGCCGTCGCAGAGATATCTGCAGAGCCCGATACCGGCAAAATCCAAAGACTCCCGGCAGAGCCTGTTTACTTCTTCATCGTTTAACATTTTGTCCATAATCAAAAAATCCGATAATAATAAATAGAATCCCGTGCTTCAAAGCTATTCCGCGTGGTCAAATGTATATTTTCAGATATTTGTATTATATCACAAAAGATAAGTTTTAATTGAAGTGAACGATATTTATGAGGATGAAGAAGCCCCGAAGTGCGGGTTTGAAATCGAGTTCAATTAACAAAAACGTCTTTGTGGCGGATGACGCCCACGATCCGGTCCGCGGCGTCCACGACCGGGATCGCCCGGAAGTGGTATCTCTTGAAAAGGGCCTCGACGTCGTCCTTGGTGTCGCCGGGCTCCACCACTATAACGTTCCCGACCATTATTTCCCCGAGAGTTTGCTCCGGTTCGGCTTGGAGAAGCTCGCGAATGTCTATGACGCCTTTCAATTTGTTCTCGGAATCGACGATGTAGATGTACATGATGACATCCATGTCCCGCGCCTCTTTGCGAAACCGGGTGAAAGCGTCGTGGATCGTTATATTTTCCTGAAACGCGAGATATGTGTGTGAGACGAGCGAGGCCACGGTTTCAACCCGCTGGTCGAGAATCGCGCGCACCTTTCGGGCTTTTTCCGGCTCGAGCATGGCTATGAAATGTTCCGTCTGCTCAGCGGGAAGGATCGAGAACAAATCCGCGAGTTGCGCGGATGTCATTGACTTGAATATCTCGCCTATCCTGTCGTTCCGTACCGATTTTATGATTTCTCTCTGAACGCGGGGTTCGATCTCCTCGAGTGTGTCCGCCGCTTTTTCGGTGTCGAGAGAATCGAATATTTCCATTCTTTCCTTGTGGCCGAGTTCCTCGATTATGTCCGCGAGATCGACGGGGTGAATGTCCTTGAGCTTTTCGCGCTGAACGTTCAGGCGCACCTGCCCGCTGAGTCTCCCGAGGTCGGTCGGGATGTGCACGTACTGCCACGGCATGAGGTCGGGGGATTCCTTCTTGCCGAACAACACTTTATTCAGAAATCCGAGCCTTATTCGGCGAAGCAGCCCCGCCCTGCTCGCGTCCACATGAGTAAGATACAATTTCCCATCGGCGTATAGCATCTGAACATCGTATATGACATCGACCTCACGGTCTTCCATGTCGATGATTTTCTTGTCGAGAATCTGTTCGTTCACAAGGATGCAGTCCTGCACTTCGACCGCGAAGTTTTCGAGGTTTTCATGCAAGTCCACGACGGTCTGCTGTTCGGTCACCTCGGAGACGAGGCTCCACGGTATCCATAGGTCCGGGTGTCCCCATTTGCGGGAGATCACCACATGGGATACTTCGGGATAAGCTCCGCCGTTTATGTAAACCGCGACGTCTTTCAGGCTGCCTATCTTCAACCCGGTCTTCAGTAGAGCCGGTTTTCTTACGATTTCGCTCATGAAAAAAACGACGACGCCCTCGGGGAGAATAAGGGCGCCGCTTGCGTCCGTCCGTAGAGCGGGAGGCGACTTCTTT
>JAKLIR010000335.1 GCA_022709505.1 bacterium
TCGGGATCCCGATCGACATCGAGCGCGGTCTGTTCAACGACGTCCTTTCCATCGAGCTCGACCCGGCGAAAATGCTTTTGCATCAGGCGCGAGGCGGTGCGAGGTTCGCCGCCTACGCCCTGCGTAAATATTCTCCCGCCGAACTGTTCGATATAGTGCGGGAGGCGGCGGCTTCGGACACGGCGATCCCCGCAATCGGCCTGAAAACGATGGATTCCAGAAAGGTCAATCCTTTCAAAATCTCCCCGGCGGACGCTAAGCTGCTGCTCGGAAAACTTCTCCCTTACTGGAAAGACAAAACCATCGCCGACATTCTTCGCAAAGAACTCTTCGACTCGGATATCATTCCAAAAGAACTCAAAAGCTTCCTCCGCGTTCTTCCAACGACTCCGGCGAAAGACGCGACCATAGTCTCCACTTCCGCGGCGATCGGCACGTGGCAGGGGCACCTCGTGCTCGACCACGAAACCGTGCTTCGAAGGGGCTTGGCGGCCATGCTCGAAGAGATCAAGGCGCGCCGGGCGGCGGTGCAAGGCGCCGACATCGATAAAACGAACTTCCTCCGTTCGGCGGAGATCGCGATCGAGGGCGTGATCGTCTTCGCGAACAAGATAGTGGAAAAACTCGAAGCGGCGGCGGCCGGAACGACGGACCCGGAACGAAAAGCCGTCCTTTCGAAAATGCTCGACACCTGCCGCCGTGCGCCCCTCTACCCCGCGGAATCATTCGCGGAGGCGGTGCAGTCATACTGGACGGTGAAAACAGCAGTCGAGCTCGCGATCCCCTTCAACGTTCACGCGCCGGGCAGGCTCGACCAAATGCTTTTTCCTTACTACGAAAAAGACAAGGCGGCCGGAAACATCACGCAAGAGGAAGCTCTCGAACTGCTCGACGAACTGTTCCTGAAAATCATGTCCCACAACATGCGCCCGACGTCGAGTTTCACGGGCGAATTCAACCAGCGTTACGAAGGCTCCGAACCCGTGACGGTGGGAGGGCTCACCCGCGACGGGCGGGACGCCGCAAACGAACTTACATACCTGATCATCGACTCCGCGCGAAGCTCCCGCGCCTCCCTGAATTTCGTCGTCCGGCTGCATCCCGGTTCGCCGGAAAAGCTGTTCCTGAAAATTGCGGACATTTATTATAACGGGGTCTCAAGCATCTCGATCATGAACGACGCTGTGGGCGTCGAGGCCATGAAAAAGAGAGGCTTTTCAGAGGAAGACGCTCGGGATTACGCCATAACGGGATGCGTTGACATGGTGGCGCCCGGCCGCACGGGCGGTGAGGCCTTCTCCTCTCTGCTCCTATGCAGAATCCTCGACATTACGTTGCGGAACGGCGACTCGAAAACCCCGATCGGGACTATAAAAAACACGGGGCTGAAAACAGGAGAGCCGGAATCTTTCCGGACGTTCGACGAGCTGATCAACGCGTTTTCGAGACAGGCGTCATTCGCGATGGAAAAACTGGCCGAGGCCACTCGCGTGAGAGACCGGCTGTATGAGAGGCTTCTGCCCGCACCGTACATCTCGGCTTTCATGCAGGGGTGCGTCGAAAAAGGAAAGGACGTGACTTCCGGCGGCGCTGAGTACGACTTCGAGGGCGTGCTCGTGATGAACAGCATCGCGAACACGGTCGATTCCCTTTACGTGATAAAGAAGCTGATCTACGAGCGGAAGCTGTTTACATTCAGGGAACTCCTTCTTGCGGTGGACAATAATTTCAAAGGCTTCGAGCACATACGGCGCGCGGTGTTGTCCGTGGAGGGGAAATGGGGCAACGGAAACGCGGAGTCGGATGAGATAGCGAGAAGGATAACGGACGGTATTTTCAAAGAGACGTACAAACACAGGACGCACAAGGGTGGATTTTTCGCGCCGTTCATAAACAGCATGACCGCCCACACGATAGACGGGCGGGTCTCGATCGCGACCCCGGACGGGCGATGCGCGGGCCGGCCTTTCGCGGCGAGTTGCAATCCCTACAACGTCGAGCGAAACGGCCCGACGGGCGTGCTGAGATCGGTGGCCGCGATCGATTTCTCCCACGTCCTCGGCTGCGCCGTGAACATCCGTTTCCACAAATCGGCAATCGGCGAAACGGAATTGACGAGAAAAAAATGGATTTCCCTTGTCAAAACCTATTTCGAGCTTGGGGGCGAGCAGCTTCAGCCGACCGTCGTTTCTCCTGAAATTCTCATCGCGGCCCGGAAAGATCCCGAAAACTACAGGGACGTAATCGTGAAGGTGGGCGGCTACAGCGCCTATTTCACCGAACTCGGAAGCGAGATCCAGAACGAAATCATAGACCGCTCGGTGCATTCGAGCCGGTGAGTCCGGCGCGGCGCTCCCGTTCGAGCGCCCGCCGTTAGCGAGTGAAAATGCAGGGAACAGTGTTCGACATACAGAATTACGCCCTGTACGACGGGCCCGGGATCCGGACGTGCGTTTTCTTCAAGGGCTGCCCGCTCGACTGCGAATGGTGCCATAACCCGGAGTCGAAAAAACCGCTGCCCGAGATGGCGTTCCTTCAGGAGTTGTGCGTGGGATGCGGCGAGTGCGCGAAAGCCTGTCCCGAAAGCGCGATCAAGATCCGCGGCGGGCGGCCGAAAAGAGATGAAGCCGCCTGCGCGGTCTGCGGCGAGTGCGCGGCGGCATGCCCAACCGGCGCCATGCAGATCATAGGGAAAAAAATGTCCGCCGGCGAGATCGCGGACCGCGTCTCACAGGATGCGCCTTTCTACAATAACTCCGGCGGCGGCGTGACGATCTCCGGCGGCGAGGCCACTCTGCAAAAGAGCTTCCTCCTCGAAACTCTCGACGCCGTCAAATCACGCAACATCCACATCGCGCTCGAAACAAGCGGCTTCTTCAACTCCAATCTCATTCCGGACATGATCGGCCTCGTGGACGTTTTTTTATTCGATATCAAACACATCGATCCGCTGAGACACAAATACCACACCAAGGTTTCCAACGAAAACATATTGAATAATTTCTCCGCCATTCTCGCCGCCGCCGGGCCTGAAAAAATCATTCCGAGGATTCCTCTGATCCCCGGCTTCAACACGGACGGGTATTCGATAAGCGACATCGCGCAGCACATCATAGAGTCCGAATACGCCGGCCCCGTGCATTTGATGCCCTACAACCATCTTTCTAAATCCAAATGGGAAAAAATCGGCGCCGGCGATAACTACCGCGACTTCGGACGCCTCGAAGATTCCGTCCTCGACGATATAATCCGTACATTCGAATCGAACTCATTCACCGTGATCGTGAACGCATGAACGCCGCGGATTCCCTCTGCCCCGGCCGCAACGGGCGGACAACCGGCGAAAACCACTTTCGATTCAACCCGAATCCGTCATTTGGATTCGGGAACAATGATTCAGAGTGGATGAAAAGCAAGGCGGAAGGAGTATCTTGCCGGTGAGCGTACCGAGATGTACGTGAACAAAAAAAATGCGACGACAACGAAGCTGTTCGCCGCTATGAACATTGCACTGGATTCGGCGCACTGTTGACGAATCCGTGTTCAAAGCAAAGATGCCTTGGTTGTTCAAGCCGGGGAAGACTTCGGACGCGCGAAAACAGTCTTTTATTTTTTATGGAATATGTTATAATGGGAAACCTGCCACGGGAGGAGGACGAGGGGACATGTCCGTGAAAAAGATGAGATTTGCGGCGCTCCCGCTGATGTTTGCGGCCGTTGTTTCGCTGATGATATCCGCTTCCGGCTGCGGAAAAGCCGGAGTAATAGCCGCGGGAACTCTCGTGGCTCAGCACGAGCAGGGCAAGAGCGACAACCCGCTGATCCCCGTCCCCGTGGGCCATCTACAAAGAATCGCTTTCATATCCAATAACGGCGGCGAAAATTTCTACTGGCTCTGGACTATGAACAGCGACGGCAGCGACAAGATTTCCATAGACACCGCTCAGGCTTCCAGCGTGTACTTCACATCTCCGGGAATAACTCAAGACGGCTTGCGCGTTTATTACGCGAACAACCTTTACGCCACTTCGACTCAACTCATGACGGTCGGAATCGCGGGCCTTCGCCCGACGCGGCTGACCGCGAATTACGACTTCTACGAAACACCCCGCGTCTCGTGGGACGGCAAGAGAATCGCCTTCGCCGGCTACTCGACTTCCATCATTGCGGGCTACCATGTGGTGAGACCGGAATCGGCGAAGCAATATCTGACGACGATTTACAACAAAACCCCCGAAGACAACGGACAGGTGGGAATAAAAGGCGGCGGAGAATGGATCGTCTCTAAGGAAGGAATAGCGGAGGCGGGAACAACCGAGCCCACGTCCTGCCCGACCACCGGTTACTCGACGAAATACATGAT
>JAKLIR010000336.1 GCA_022709505.1 bacterium
GAGACGGAACGGAAGCGGCGCGTCTGAAAGCTCTATCTGAAAGAAACGGGATTGGGAAAGACACTGTCTTTCTTGGTTTCACGGCGGACACAAGGGAGATTCTTTCGCTATCGGATGTTTTCGCGCTGTGCACGCCCAATGAAGCGTTCGGGATTTCGATTGTGGAGTCGATGGCCGCGGGGGTCCCGGTCATAGCCGCCCGCGCGGGCGGACCCGTTGAAATCATTTCGGATAATTCAAACGGGCTGCTTTTCGAGCCGAACGATTCGAATGATCTCGCGTCCAAGATACTTTTCCTGTATGAAAACCCGGAGAAATCCGATGGCATGGTCAAAAAAGCGCTGGAGCGAGTACGCGCTTTCGATCAAAACAAAATCACTTCCGAGTTGCAGAATATTTACGATGAAGTGATTGCTGAAAACTGATAAGGAACAGCATCCGCCGGGATGCGGGGGAAACGGCGCCGTGAAAGAAGTTAGCATACTCATACCGACGTACAACGGGCGGGAGATACTCGAAGAGTGCTTGCCGTCCGTGGCGGCGGAAGTGGAAAGGCGCGGGCGGATCGACGAGGTGATAATTATAGACAATGCGGGCGGCGACGGAACGGGAGAATTCATAAAGAACAATTATCCATGGATGAGGATTCTGCGGTTAAACGAGAATAAGGCGATATTTGCTATAAACGACGGTGCGGAAGCCGCTGGAAAGGAACTGCTTTTTTTCCTCAACGACGACATGATCCTCAAGCCCGGATGCATAGATGCTCTGACGGCGGTTTTTGATTCGGACGATGTATTTGCGGCGACGGGCAAGGTTTATACATGGGACCGCGTATCGGTTCAAGCCGAGAGACGCAAACCTGTTTTTCACAGAGGTCGTTTCTGGTATTTGCCGGCGGACGCTCCGGACGCGCCCGGGCCGACTCTTCATGCATTGGGCGGCCAATCCATAATCGACCGAGACAAATTCAAGGCGCTCGGAGGTCTTGATACATTGTTTTCGCCGTTTTACCACGAGGACCTCGATCTTTCATGGCGTGCGATGAAAAGAGGGTGGAGGATCATTTACGAGCCTTGCGCGGAGATGGTTCACAAGGGAGCGGCGACCGCGGGCAAAATGTATTCAAAGGAACAAATATTATCCATCATGCAGAAAAACATGTTCCTTTTTACGTGGAAGAACATGCACGAACTTCCCTTGATATTCGAACACTTCGCATGGCTTCCCGTTCATACGGTGAAAGCAGCGCTGAAAGGTGATAGAATATTTCTGAACGGACTTATAATGGCTCTCGGGAAAGCTTCGGAAGTCACCGGGAAGAGAAGATCGGCCCGCTCGGAATCGATTGTAAGCGACGGGGATGTTTTGAAATCTTTCGAGATGGGAAGTTGAATGTCGCAATATCAGAAAGTCGCCCATATCGCGGTGCCGTATCTTCGCCAAACGGAGACATTCATATACGACCGCATCATAAATCATAAGAGATATCAGCCTTTCATTCTGACGGATGAGCCGGTAATCAATTCCGCGCTCTTTCCGTTCAAGGGAAACATATTTTCACTGAATGAAAGAAATCAAATATACAGAAACGCGGATACGCTGTTCAGAAAAACTTTCGATTGGTCTCCATTTTTCTTCGAAATTCTGAAGAGGGAGCAACCCGAGATCGTGCACGCGCATTTCGGGCCTATTGGTGCGGCCGTCTCGTCAGTCACGGCGATGGCGCGCATACCGTTAGTCGTTTCATTTTACGGGATAGACGCATCCGCGCTGTTACAGAACCCTTATTATGCGAAACAATATGATACGCTTTTCAAGCGTGCCTCTGTTGTTTCCGTGCTCTCCGAACAGATGGCCGGCCGGCTTATAGCGGCGGGCTGTCCCGAGGACATCGTTCGTATCCATAGACTCGCCGTGGATACGAAAAGAATCACACCGGTTCAGGTCGGGGCGAAGAAGCATCCCTCCGATCCTTTCAAAATAGTTTCGGCGGGTAGATTGGTGCCGAAAAAGGGTATGAAGTATCTCGTGGAGTCTTTCGAGAACGTGATCAAATCCGGGATCAACGCCGAGCTGCACATATACGGAGACGGCCCGCTTTCGGACTCGATAAGGAATTTGACATCGGAAAAGAAGTTGTCAAAAAGAGTTTTACTCCACGGAGCGAAGCCGAGGAAAGATGTGCTCGATGCCATGGGGAATGCTGACATATTCGCGCTCTTCTCAGTGACGTCCGCGGATGGCGACATGGAGGGAACGCCGACCGTTTTGATCGAAGCCGCCGCACTCGGCATCCCTTGCGTTTCCACAAGACATGCAGGCATACCCGAAATAGTCATAGAAGGAAAAACGGGTTTTCTCGTGGACGAATATGACACTGAAGATTTTGCTGACAGATTGATTCAGCTAACGGAAAGGAATGAGCTGAGGAAAGCGATGGGAAGGGCCGCCAGAGCGCGCGCGGTGTCGAAGTTCGACATCCGTAGAGTCATGATGGAAATGGAACTGACTTATGATTCCATAATCTCCTTAAGAAGATAAATATCACACTTTTTGGCATTTTTTAATTGATAATTACCATAAATTATGATTATATAATCGAATTGGATTTGATAATCGAATTCGGGGGGGGAATATGAAACATTTAAGGATTACAGTGATTTCGGTTTTGTTTCTTATTGCAGTATCGGTAGCGGCAAGAAGCGCCCAGATTACGGTTGTAGTAGCACCGTCGTCAAAGCCATGTTTAATGCACGGCGCGGAAAAGCTGATTTCGAAACTCAAATCCGCCGGTTTTCAAGTTGTGAAAATGGAAGGCGAAAAGATAGACGCATCAAAAGATACAATAGCAGTAATAGATATTTCATCAGGGGCGGCGTCGGAGAAAACGGCTGCCGACGCGGGTTTGAACGTTCCGCGGAAAGATGAATCGTATTCCATCGGCGGGAAGGGCCGCCTGATAGTAGCCGCGGGGCGCGACGCTGTCGGAGCGATGTACGCCGCCTACGATATCGCAGAGCAGATAGAAATGGCCGGAAACGGCGCGAGTTTCAGTTCGATCGAACCGCGTTCAATTTCTCCATCGCTCGAACTCAGAGCGGTGAACCCTTTCTTCCATGTGGACGCTTTCAACGACCCGAAATCGTGGTACTACGACGAAGAATACTGGAAGAGCTACCTCGATGAACTCAGTTGGGACAGATACAACCTCCTCGACATTCATGCGATGTATGAGCTGATATCAACGTTTTTCCCGAACTGTTATCTCTACCTATTGAAATCAGACAAGTACCCGAACGTGGGAGTAAGCAAGGCTCAGGCCGATAAGAACCTGAAAATGTTCAACCGGATAATAGACCTCGCGGACGAACGCGGAATACGCGTTTCCTTGATGAGCTACCACGCAAGCTGGAGGTTGACAGACTCGGACAAGACGAAAGAAGCGACCGAAGAGCAACTCGTGGAATATACCTCGGAGATGGCCCGGAAGATAATCGATCAGTGCCCGAAGCTCTGGATGATGGGCTTCAGGATCGGAGAATCGGGGCAACGCGAGGATTTCTTCATGAAGAGCTATCTCGCTGGAATAAGCGACGCGAGCAGGAAGATCATGATGTTCACGAGAACGTGGCAGGCATCCCCCTCGCAGGTGCTCGCAATAGCCGATGCTTATCCGAACAGAACCATTATTGAAATCAAATACAACGGCGAACAGCTCGGACTTCCCTATCACGCGATGACCACGAGACGCCGCGAGACCGCCGCGAGTTACACCTACGAAGCGTACACGAACTGGCCGAGAAGCTACAAAATCATCTGGCAGATAAGAGCTAACGGAACTCACAGACTGTTCCGCTGGGGAGACCCGGAATTCGCCGCGCGATGCATGAGAACCGTTCAGTTCGGCGCCGGCGCCGGCTTTTCGATGGAGCCGATGACCTCATACTATCCGCCGACGGATTTCTTCTTCAAACCGGAACTCAAATACAACTTTTTCAAGTGGGACCACCAGCGCAACTGGTTCTGGTACATGCTCTGGGGGAGACTCGCGTACAACCCAGACGAGCCCGGCGCGGTGTGGCGGAACCGTTTTAAGGAACACTACGGCGCGGCGGCCGACGACGCGCTCGAAACAGTTTCCGTGATGAGCAAGATAGTCCCTCTGATTTACTCATGGCGCTGCCTCGGCCCCGACCACAGGAATATGGCGCCCGAATATGAAACCGGCGGAAATCTTATAGATTTCGGGCGGAATTTCCCTCTCGATCCGCAGGTAATTTATTCGATCGACGAATATGTGAACGCGTATCTCACCGGCGACGCGCTGCTCG
>JAKLIR010000337.1 GCA_022709505.1 bacterium
GATATTGCTTCTTATGGATTCCACATCGGTTATTCCCTGTGATATGTCATCTATATTTCCGCCCACCGCCTGATATTTGTAGATCCTATCCCGCAGGTCGATCAGTTTCTGGAACGCCTCCACACTCGCGCTCTCCGTTCCGTCCGGGCTGTATTTCCCGAACACGGACGCCTGACCCGAATTCTCCGAGGTCGCTCCGGCGTAGGACACTCCTATCTTCGTTCCTTCCCCTATTTCTATTTCCCTCGTCCCGGAGTCGCCTTGATATTCAACCGACACGATCTTATCGAACTGAATCTCTATTTTATCCGTGGCTTTGAGTCCTCCGGCGCCGAGCGTGACGTTGACCGTTTTACCCGCCACGTTCACCGAATTCACCGCTACCGCCACGCCGTTCACGAGCACTTGTTTCACCGAATTCGCGCTGGTTATCGCTTCGGACGGGCTGCCGGCAACCCCGTCGTTTATAGTCTGCGGCATGGTTATATTGAAAGCGCCGGCGCCTTGCGTCGCTCCCGAATATGTGAATTCCACCGATTTCTTCGCTACAAACGGGGTGGTCTGAGTCTTGTTGCCTGAGAAAAGATATCTTCCGTCGAATTTTTGGTTCGCCTGCGTGACGAGGTATTGCATTAAGCTGTCTATCTCGTCCGCGATCGCGTCCCTATCCTGCTGATTGTCCGGAGCTTCGTTTGACGCCTTTACCGCGAGGTCGCGCACTCTCATCAGAGCGTCTTCCATGCTGCTCAGCACTTTGTCGGTGTTGCTCGCGGTGTCGCTCGCATCGCTTACATTTTTTTTGTATTGTTCCGAAGAAGCGATTATCTGGTCGTAATTGAGAATCCTGTCCGCTCCGACCGGATCATCTGAAGGCACGCTCACCTTCTTGCCCGTCGAAATCTGGTTCTGCAGATCGACGGTTTTTGCCAAATTTCTTTGAATATCCCGAATGAATGTAGAGGTCATCATACCGCTCGATACTCTCGAAAACATTCTTATCACTCCGTTCCGGCCGTCTCTCGGTTCCTGCGACGGTTTTCCGGTTATTTATATTTATATATATTCTATTTAGTATATATCGGCGGATCACCGCCATAGCTTTAGCCTTGCGCGGACATTACCTTCCCACAAGTCCCGTTCGGTTGATGATGAGATCGAGCATTTCATCCACCGTGTTAACCATTCGCGAGGCCGCCGAGAACGCATGTTGCGCCTCGATCATTTTCACCATTTCCTCGTCGAGATTCACTCCTGAGACTTCTTTTCGCCTGTTTTCATAATATTCGAGGAACTTGTCCACCGTATCGGAGTCCATCTGCGCCTTTTGGGAATCGACCCCCACTCCCGCGATCATGTTGTCATAGAACTCATTCATCGTTTGCGTCGGATTCATCAGATGCCCGGTCGCGGAATCCGCCATCACGTACTGGTTCTCCGTTCCCGCTATTTCCAGCGCGATCGTATTGTCCCCGGGAATCCCGGCGTAACTGAGAGAAGAGGCTATACTGTTTTTGTCGTTCAAGAGATTCTCGTTGATCGATATGCGGGCGCCCATGTCTGAAGTGGTGACTGATGCAAGCTGCTGTTGCAGGGAATCCGTGGGCACGCCGTCCGACCTCTGGATTCCGAGTACCGTGAGCATATTCGACGAAGTCGCATACGCACCGGCGGCGGGATACTCGCTGATCTGCGCCGTATTGATATTGAATTTGTGCGGAGACACTATCCGCAGCCGCCCGGCGCCCGAGTCAAAGAACATCTGCGTTCCGTATGATGACTGCGAAGGATCCGCATTAAGAGCCGCGTTGATCGTGTTGAGCGCGGTTTTCAAACTTACTGATTTATCCACTTGAATCACGACATTGTCTATCTGAATATAGCCGTCGCTCACGCCGAGGCTGGACAGCGTCGAGCTCAACTGCGTTCCATCCGGCACCTCGTATCCCGTGATGCCCTGCCCTTCGATGCCGAGCACGCGGAGGAAATTGCATGAACTTCCGTTCAGGCCGCCGAGCTGGTTGAGCGAATCCCTGTCAACTCCGCTTATTATCACCTTGCGGTTCACTTCGTCGAATTTCGCTTCGAGGCCCTTCCCATTGTTGCCGGCGAGCGGCTCCCGGCTTATCCGTTCGAGCACTTCGCCCAGAGTCATGGTCTTGGAAATGACGGATGTGAACGCATTATTGTCGAGCTGAATCCTGTCGTTCACGCCGTCCGTGATTTGGACGCCGAGAAGGTCTTCGAGTTCCGCCATGGTCGTAGTCATCGTAACGCCGTCCGGCAGCACGATGGAACTCGACATCTGTGCGTATGAATCGGGGTCGGTGTCACCGACGTACGAGCGCTGAAGAAGATCGACTGTGTTGAAGAAATTGTTCTTCTGGAGCGTATTGTTCCGGATGGTCGCCCCGGTGTCTATTCCGTTGTTGGTAAATTGGGTCAGCGAGTATGTGAGCCCGTTATATTGCGATTTCGCGAGTATTCCTATGTTGTCGAAATAGAGTCTGCTGTTGGCGCCGACCGTCTGTATGTCGGTTATTTTCACGGAAATCGATTCGCCTTGCGCGTCGGTGATCGTGATGTCGTCGCCTATGCTGAAAGCCTTCGCGTCCGTGGGATTTATCTGGGCGTAGTTTGCGCCGGACACGATCGCCGCTGTGGTATTGCAGAGTATATTCTGGCTTTCGAGCGAAACGCCGAGCCCCTGACTGTGCGCGTTGTTCACCGTGTTCACTATCGTGTTCACGAGTTCCGTGAATTGTTGCTGAACCTCGGGGATTATTTCGTCCCGGGAGTTTATCACGCCCCTGAGTTCTCCGCTCGAGAACTGTGAGAGCATGTAGTAATCATCCTGAGACACATCGTTCATATACGGCGTTTTGGTGTTCTGTGACGGATGATCCCAATTCGGTTCGAGCGTCAGGTCGTACACGCGGTCGTTGCGGATCAATTCCCGCCCCCCGACTTCTATCACCATACCTCCCTCATACTCGCTGTCGTGCACCTGATAATTAAGATATTGGGAAAGCTCGTCGAGCAACATATCCCTCTTGTCCATGAGATCGTTCGGAGTATCTCCGGTGCTGTAAACTTTGGCTATCTCGGGGTTCAATTCGGCTATCTGTTTTAATATGTTATTGACCTGCTCGACGTCTTTGTTCAGTTGCCCGTTCAGATCGACCCTCATCTGGCGCAACGTCTGGTCAATGTTGTGGATCACATCCACGAGGTCCTGAGCGGAAGAGATCACCTGATCCCTCACCGCGGCCACGTCCGGTCTCTTGCTCAGTTCCTGCCATGATGCGAAGAACGCCGAAAGCACGGAGTTCAGCCCACTGTCCGTGGAAGGTTCCATGAACACGTTTTCTATCTCGGTGAGCGTGTTCTTCTCTACCTCGACCTGCCCCTTGTTCGTGGTGCCGAGCCTAAGCTGGCTGTCCACGAAAACGTCCCTTATGCGTTCTATCTGTGAAGCGACCACTCCCGTGCCGATCTGGCCGGCGCCGTACAGAGAACTCGTGTTCGGATACGCGTACGGATTCGTCGGCGTCAACGTCACCTTCTGTCTCGAATAACCCTCCGTCGATGCATTGGCGACGTTGTGTCCGATAGTGTCCATGACGCGTCTCTGCGTGAGCAGCGCTTTTCGCATTGTCTCGATTCCGAAAAACGTGGACCTCATGATGAACTCCTTGCCGGCGGTTTCGCACCTTCCGGCTATTGTTTTATGCTTCCCGGTTCACAATACCGCGAATCCTCGGTTCCGCGCCGAGAACACGCCCTGATTCTCCGTACATGTTGTCCAACCGCCTGTCAGATGAAAACAGGTTTATGTTGTATCCAACGAAATTCATCGATTCCTTTATCAACTCCGCGTTCGTTCTGTTCAGCGCGGCCACCGCGTTGAGCGTTTCCATCAGCCCCATGGCCGCGCTTTCGAGTCTCTGCCTTTCTGCCTCCGGCGCGAGACTCAGCATTTCCTTCAGCGTCGTTTTCACATTCGCTTCGGATGTGCAGGCGGCCGTCGCCTTCATTCGTTCGTTCTCGAGTCTATCGAGCTCGTTTATGTATTTCTCCTCATCTCTAAGGATCACCTGAAGTTTCCTCGTGTTCCCGGATATGAGTTCTTTTTCCTTTTTCTTCAGAAGTTTGTAAAGATGATCATAGCCCTTTCTCTGCTTTTCGAGCGTATCGTGGAGGTGAGACCAAGGCGATTTCATGACGCGGCCTCCTTTTCCAGTAAAGCTCCCTGCTCCTTCTTAGTATCCACTGTGAATCCCGGCTCAAGTTCCTGCCATGCGACAAGTCCGAGAAGCGC
>JAKLIR010000338.1 GCA_022709505.1 bacterium
ATCGAGCGAGAACGAGGGAGCATACTGTTTCGTATGTGACCGAGTTCGAGTCGATGATGCAACGCTATAGATCGCTCTTTTTACGATTTCCCGGATTTTTCCGGAGAAAAATCCGCATTAGAAGTTGTACTCGATCTCTCCGCGGTAGGTGCGACCTTCCTGCGGGAAATTGACTTCTTCCTGATAGTCCTTGTCCATTACGTTATCCGCGAACAATCTCCACTTCGCATCAAGAGCCTTGATGTCTCCCGAAAGAGAGACGTTGATGACACTGTAGCTCGGCAGCGCGAGATAAGCGGTGCTGTTCATGTTGTAATAGTATCTCGGAGAAACGGTCGTGGCCGTCACTGCCGCGGTGAGCGGAGCACCGATACTGTATGAAAGACTATAATCCACCTTGCGTCGCGGTACGTAGTCGGCGAAGATGTTATACGAAAGATCGCGCGGGCTCATTAGAGTGGCGTCCGCGCGGGCGGTAAGTCTTTTGTAAACCTGTTCCGCGCCGAACTCGAAACCCCTGTAGATGCTCTTGTCCACATTGATGTTCTGGCAGGTGGACCCTAAGCAGTGGCTCGTGATCAGGTTGGTGATCTTGTTGTTGAAGAACGTTCCCGAGACCGTCAGTCCGGGCGCAGCCGCTCTCTCGAACCCGAATTCGTACATGTTGTTGATCTGCGGTTCGAGGTTCACGTTTCCCTTTGAATAGCTGTAAAGTTCGTTAAGCGTGGGGAACCTTGTTTTCCTTCCCCAAGAAGCGTGCAGAGTGGTTTCCGCGTCGGGCTTTATGCTGATCCCAATTTGCGGGTTCAGAGCCGACTTGTCCTCGCCCGTGGTTGTCTTCGCGGTTGCTTCCCACACAGCGGGATTCGAGGCGTAGGTGGGATAATAATATTTCGTACTGCCGATCTTGTAAGTATCGGTGTAAGTCAGCGCGCTCCTCTGGTCCAGTTTGTCGTAGCTCGCGCCCACGACGAACGAGAACCTTTCGCTCAGAGTCACGTTCGATTCCAATGCGAGAGAAGTGGTTCTCGAAACGTATTTCTCCCACGGGTAATCGGTGGCGGACTGGTTCTTGTGGTTGTCCTGCGTCACGTTGACCGACGCGTTCAATTGATGCCCTTTCGAGACCTTATAGCTCGAGATCAGCCTCATGCCCGCCGTGTAGTCGTCGTAGGTGCTGGACAGCTTGGCGCCGTTTTCCGTGCCGAGGCTGCCGGCGCCGGTCGGCGTGCGGGCCGTGTTGGCCTCCAGCGTCGTGAATGTCTCGTCCTTGTAAATATCAAGCGTATTGTCGAACTTGTGATAGTAAACATTGCCTTTCACCGAGAACTTAGGCGAGAACTGCTTGTCGCCGTCCAGAGACATCGTCCAGCTTTTCCACGCGGAGTACCGTGAGAACTTCGTGTATTTAGTCGCGTCGGACGGTTTTATCGGAACCGGCATGCCCTTGGGATTGTCAACATAGTTGAAATTAACAAAATACTTGTCCTTGCTCCCGTCGAGCCCGACTTTCGCGAAGAAATCCGTTCTTTCGTAATCGGCGTTGAGCCTTTGCCCGCCGTCTTCATATATCTTGTTAGAATTGCCGGGATCCGGAACCGGAACGAACTTGTCGGACAGGTTGAATCCGTCCGATTCACTGTAACCGCCGCCCACCGAGTAATACATCTTTCCCTTGGGCATTGAGTACGATACCGATGTCTTTGACTCGTCGTTGTCTCCTGCTTCGAACTTGATTTTTCCGGCCGGTTTGCCGGACTGCTTTTTCGTGATGATGTTGACGACACCGGCCATGGCGTCCGAGCCGTACAGCACCGAGGACAAGCCCTTCGTTACGACTATCTTCGATATATTGTCGGTCGGAATCTGGTTCAGATCGAGATATCCGTAAAACGGCGATGAAACCGGCACGCCGTCCATGAGAACCAAAAGCTTGCTCTGCTTGAAGCCGCGAAGCTTCACGTCCGCCTCGTCCTTCAAGCCGACCGACACGCGCACTCCGGCGGTGTAGCTCAGTGCTTCCGCCACCGATTTAGCACCGATCGCCTCGATGTCCGCGGAAGTCACTTCCACGACGCTCGCAACCGCCGGCGCAACCGCTTTTACGCCGGATATCACGATCTCGCCGAGATCGTAAACATCATCCTGCGCCGAGCAGAGCCGCGGCGTCGCGATCACCGCCGCCGCGAAAAGCACTGCCATAATCCCTTTCAATCCTTTCTTCACTTGCGCCCTCCTTTTTTCTTCGCTATGTCTCTATAGGCATAGCGGATATAAAAAAAATTACGCGAGCCCGGAACGACTGAATTCCGCACATGCGTATTTTTCTATTCTGCCTCTGATCTTTTCATATTTCTCAAGAAGCTTCTTCGCATCGGGAGTAAGACTCGACCCGCCGCCGCCCTCGCCCCCGATCCTTCGCTCCAGAACCGGCGCGCCGAGCCGCTGTTCCAGCTTCCTGATCCTGCCCCACGCGTCGCGATACGAAAGCCCGAGTTCTTCCGCCGCCGCATTCAACGAGCCCGTCCGCTCTATCTCCCTCAGGAGCCTCAGCCGCCCGTCTCCGAGCAAACTTTCTCCCTTTTTATCCTCAAGCCAGACCTTAACCTTTATTATCATTCGCGGCTCCGCGGAAAACACGCTTTGTTTTTAACACAACGTTCCCTCTCTGTCAACTGAATAACATGGTTATTATAGCCTTTTTCGTCATTTTGCCTAATTACAGTCCGCCGATTCGTCCTTTCCCTCTTCTCTCCGCGATGTTTCGAGTCGCGGCGCGATCAATCCTCTTCGCCGTTCTCTTTCCCTTTTCCGGCGCCGTTCTTTTCATGGTCCACGCCCGTGAAGAAGTACAAAATGCCGCCCGAGAGAGGCTTGATGTGCATGAGAGTGACGAATACTTCCTTGAAGTTAGGCTTCCTTACGTCGCGCACTTCATGCACGAGCGGATTGAAAAGAAAAATGACGGCGAAGCGAAGCAGCCCCGAAATCAGGAAAATCGTTTCGAGCGGCGACAGGAAGGAGAATGAAAGCGTTCCCAGCGAGAACGAGCTGGGAATGCGCTCGCTGAGAAAAGCGCCGATCAGCGCGCCGAGGCAGATGCCTATTCCGTTGAAGAAATTCAGGTAGGCGGCGCAACGCGCGCGGTTGGCGGGAGTGACGGCGTCGAAAATGAAGTTCCCCGAACTCAGCAGCCATCCGCCCCAAGTAAGGCCTGAAATCACCTGTATCACGACTATGTATTCAAGCTTCGTGGAGAAAAACCATAGCATAGGCAGCACGGGTAGAAACGCTCCGGTGATCCGCAGCACTATCCGGTTCCCGTACCTGTCCGAAAACGGGCCCCAGCGCCGCATCGCGAGGAACTGCGCCGCTATGAAAATCCCCTGTGAGAGCATGTATTGAGCGTAGTTGAGCTTCAAATCCCTCAACATGTAAACCGGAAAGAACGGCGACGAAATCTGCGTGGCGAAATTTATCAGTGAAATGAAGAAAACGAAGTGCGCGAAATTCGAGCGCGGGCTGCGGCGTATGAAATCCCCGAAGGTGAACCCGGCGTCCCGAGGCTGGCGATACGGCACTTCGTAGTGTCTGATGAGAGAGTACGCGGAACCGAACGTGCCGGCCAGCGCTATGGCGATAAGTATTGAAAAGCCAGTCTGCCTGCCGCCGGCGCTCGAAAAATGCTGAAGGACGACCCCGCCCGCAAGGATCGAAAGAAAGGTGACAAGCTGCATCAGCCCGTTTCGTTTTCCAAAATAGACACCCCGGTCGGCTTTTGTCGTTATATCTCCCATCAGGCTGTTCCACGGCGGCAATGTCATCCCGTTAAAACCGAAATAAGCGCAGGCGATCGCTATGAAAAGCCAAGGATTGAACCAACCTCCGGACACCATCAGGAAAATCGAGCCTACAACCAACACCTGCATGATCGCCAAGCCCACCATGATCCGCTTCCGAACCATGTACCGCTCGACGAGAAACAGCGACGCAAACTGCGCGAACGCCACGAAAAGCTGCGGCAGCGCCGTGTAAACTCCCACATAAAACGCCCCGGCGCCGAACGCCACCATCATCGGGATGAAATATGTCTCCGCCGCTCCGACCCGCAGAGAATAAAAACATCCGTCCCAGACGGAATACCTGAGCGTCCTGCGCCTCTTCCTCTCGGGAACGTTGTTTTCGTTGATTATCTCTTCCGCTTCCATCGCCGTTTCCACCTCGGCCCCAATCCCATCCTTACAAGTATGCAACCATAAAAAATAAAATCAATCGGGTCCCGCGCCGCAAAGCAAAGCTGCTCAGGGGG
>JAKLIR010000339.1 GCA_022709505.1 bacterium
TGGCGTTAACGACCGGAGTGATCCAGTTCGTGCCGCCGTAAGTGGCGTCGAGGTTGAAAGTCTGTCCTCCGGTGAGTGTCGCCAGCCCGGAGTAATCCGGGTCAGGCGTTCCCGGTTGCAACGCGCCATGACCTTTTTGGTTGGCGATAACCCACACCTGCGCCGAACCGTACTTATTGTTCAGGTAGGTCACCAACTCGTTTTTCAGGTACGACGGGATATCCGTTCCGTTCGTTTAAAACGAGTTGCCGTTGTCGCACGACCTTTCGTCCGTGATCACCATGAAAACCTTCTGGGCGTCCTGCCTGAATTGAAGCGGGGTTGCGGAAGCTGAAGGCGCGAGCCCGAAAAGCTGAGCCGACTGATAAGTAGCGTCGATGCCTCTTTCCGTGCCGCCGCTTGAATCGGCGATGCTGAGAACATCGCCCTTGAACTGTGCGGCGGTGGTTCTGAACTGGCGCCCTTCGCCGGCGTCGGACAGAGCGTTTATCGTACCGAGGGTTTCGACGTCGCCAATACCGGGCAGTCCATTTCTGGGGTCTGTCACCGGGTCGGGATCATGAGTCACGTCGTTCGCGGCAGGCGGTACATCCACCCCGAACCCCACGGCGGCCATTCTGAGGTCGAACTTCTTGGCCGTGAGGCTGTCGAACATCTGCTGCGCGGCGGTGTTCGCCAGCGCGCCGAGGTGCAGCCCCATGCTGCCCGTCTGGTCCATAACCCATACCACGTCCAGTTCTCCCGGGCCGAACAGCAGTCTGCATTCCGGCGTGTCGCCGTATCCGGTTAGCGCGGAGGTTTTCCCGATCGTGTCGATGGTGCTCGCGAGCTTTTTCACCTCGTTATCCATCGCAGTGAGCTGGGATGACGTTAGAGTCGCCTCGTTCGCCGCTTGGACCGCGAGATCGCGCATCCTCTGCGCCATGCTCGCCTGTTCCCCCATGCATTTATCCCTTGCTTCGAGATAGGACAGGAACTCCTGCATGCCCTGTATCGCCTCGGAAATGCCGCGATACCGCGCTTTCATTCCCATGGATATCGCAAGTCCCGAAGGATCGTCCGCACCGCGATTGATCTTTAAGCCCGAGGACAGCTTTTCTCCGATGTCCTCCACGGTCTTTGATTCCTTAAAAATGTTGTTGCCGTTAAGTAATGCTGTTACGTTCGTCTGTATGCTTAGCATTTGTTTTCACCTCCTTTCCGCATTCGAATTACGACATGGTTAAAACCCAATCCCGCAGACGGGATCTATGGCAAAGTAAGCCCGCACCACCGTGAAATGCGAGGCAAAACAAGGGCGTTTTGAGAGAAATTCGGCGAACAGCCTAACTCCCGCTCCGCCCGGGCCGCGGCACAACGCCGCGTATGATAAATTGTTATCCATTCCACCCATGGTTTCGCTCCGAGCCGGGATGCGCTCAATTACGGTATCCCCGGCAAGGCGTAGCTATAGGCCCCGTCCATCCTTGGACACGGATCGGAAGATCCGCGCTTAGAGTAAGGCCATGCCCATCCGTGGACGCAAGACCATAGGTTGTTTCCCTCATTCAATCCGAATTCGCCAATAGCGCGCCCAATCCAAGGGCCGGGGGCTAAAGCGGATTGAATGCTGCTAAATCCGTTTTTCAGAATATCAGACTACACCAAGACCCCGCTCATCAAGGAAGCCGCCAAATACAAAAATACGGAGCTTATCTCCGTGTCTTTCGGTGCGATTGTTTTTTGCATCGGTGTCCTCCGTGACGCCGTGCGGGTTTCCGGTCTTGTATAATTGTCTATTTAATTTTCGGCTGAACAACAACAAAACTTTAATTATTATTGCCAATAAAATGAGAATAATTTTTCAAAAGTGGAAAAGAAAAAAAAAGCGCCCTTTTCAGAGCGCTTTTTGTAAGACCTATTTTCAGTTGGAATTATTAGTCTTTGAAAGGGGCTTTCAGATAGGCCAACTGCTTTTGGGTAAGCGGTTTTCCGTAGCCGACGTATTGAACCGAGAACGGCCCCGCGGGGGCTGCAACCCATTTGTCGCCGGACTTATTGAAGAATTCCCTCTAAAGCGCGCCGGGCATCAAGGGGGCGATTCCTTCCCAGTTCACCATTTTTTCACCCTGTTTTTTGATCATGGGGACTGTTTTTCCGGTTTTGATCAGCTTAACAGCTTCGTTCGCATGGCAATCCTCGCACTTCTTGGCTTCGCGTGAAATGCTATGTGAGAACGAAGGATAGTAAACAACTAATTTCTTGTTTTTGTAAATGAATGACTGGGCGGCCGCGGCCGTGACCTGTCCGTCCGCGTTGTTCATCAGCACAGTCCAACTCTTTGCAGGGATCATGTTGCCCTCGCGTTTGCCGCCCGCGAGGTAGCTGTCGAAATGATTGTTGACGAAAGCGACCGAGGATTTTGCGTGGCATGCGATGCAGGCGATCTTGTTCCCGTGAACCTTGTGAGCCCTGACGTTCTGATCCGCTTCGTGACAGTTCGTGCATTTCGCCTTCACGGCGCCTTTGTCGTACAAGGAATTGTGGGCCGCCGCATCGCCGTGGAAATCGTCGCCTTTATCTGTTACGTGGCAGTCGTTGCAGATCAGGCCGGATTCCGCGTGTACGTCAGTCATACCGGCTGCTTTATCCATGGCGATAGCCGTTTTCTGGTTCCTGTGGCAGTTCAGGCAGGTGTTTACATCGCGCGTGTCCGCCGCTTTGATGCTCTTCGTGTGGCAGGTCTTGCAGGCTTTTACGTGGCAATTGCCGCAATCCAGCTTGCTGTACGGGATACCTGTGATTTGCTTGAGCCCGTCTTTCGCATCGTACCAATATTTCTGGCCGGCGCCAGTCTTGTGCAGGCTTGAGCCGAAATTCGACGCCTGCACTTCGCAGAAGGCGGCTGTCGCCCCGGCGAATGTGAATATGGTCACAAGCAATAGCGCCACCCATGTTCTCTGCATTCTCGAAGCTGTCTTCATCTCAGGTTTCTCTCCTATTCGGTTCTATTGAGAATACCCATCCGTGGAACGACTATTCCTTTTCTCTATATACTTCAGTCATTCACGAATTTTCAGTTTTTCAATATTATGTGAAATTTTGCACAATGTCAATCGCTTTTTATTTTTCGGCGGCGTATTCGGTTTTATCTCGAATCCGTCTGAATTCGGATTAGGGATCGATGATTCAGAGCGAATGAAAAGTAAGGCGGAAGGACCATTTTTTTCTCGTTACGATGCTCCGCGTCGTAACGCGTGGCGAGGCCGCGCCCGCGGCTTAAGGGAACCCTTTGAGAAGGGTTCCCTTAAGAATCCTTCCTAAACTTTTCACCGTCGCAATTCCGGCTTCGCTCCGAATTGCTTCCCAATGTTCCGGAAAAAGCTTTTACTCTTTACGGTTCTCCGCACCCGGCGGCCGGCCGTGCTCACCCTCGCCCCGAAAAGCCATCCCTGACGTCCTATCCCCTCTGGATCCCGGGTCTCGGCCCGGGAATGAGGAGAATGTTGTTAATAACTTGAGAAGCAATGCCGCGTAATTCGAGCGGCGTTGCGGAAGCGAAAAGTTTTGCGGGGGATTCTCAAGGGGGCGCTTTTTCAAAAGCGCCCCCTTGAGCGGATGGGTACGGAGACCCGTCCCTACAAAAACTTACGCAAGCTTTCTCCTCCCCGCGTCGGTAAGCAACACCGCCGGGTGCGGATCATGCGCCGCTCACGACTATGGGACAAGAAATCATGTTATACTGAAGGTCGTAGGATGAGAGTCGATATTTAAAGCCATGAGTACCGATATGGAAAGAAGATGAGATGCCGCACGGGCGAAGAAACAGGTTGAGGGAATGGTGTCGCAAGGCGGCGATCATTTTCGCGGCTCTGAGCGTGTTTACGGTGTTCGCGGGTCAATCGCCGGCCGTCGGATACGGAGCGGAAGGAGGATCGCGGCCGAATCCGTGGCATTTCAAGGTGATCGCCGCCGGCTCGCAGAAGACCGCCGCCTCGCGGATCGCGGCCGAGGCGGACCGATTGATGAGAAACGCGGCGGATTATCTCGGGCATGAGCCTTCGGGACCGTTCGTGATTTATGTCGCGGGCGACATCGATGAATACCGGAAGCTCGCCGGTCCGGGCGCGCCCGAATGGGCGACCGCCGTTTACATCAACGGCTCGAGACGGATCGTCATGCGCGCGCCGAGCGCGGCGGGCAGCGTCCCAGAACGTTTCGTCAACACTCTCCAACACGAACTCGTACATGCGGCGCTCGACCACTATTTCCGGGGGCGTCCGAGTGCGTTGCCGCTGTGGCTCAATGAAGGCCTC
>JAKLIR010000034.1 GCA_022709505.1 bacterium
TCGGGAGTTGCGCTTTGACGGACGATGTGATGCTCGTGAATGCGGCTCTCACCGCTTCTTCGGAATTCAGGTTGAGTTCGACGCCGCCCGCATCGGTTTTGTGCAGAACGTCTGGCGACGCGATTTTCATAGCTACCGGGAGCCCGAGCAGAGCGGCTTTTTTCGCCGCTTCATCCGCGGTGGCCGCCGTCGCGTTCTCGACAGTCGCAATCCCGCACGCGCGAAGTATGTCCGCCGCCTCGTCCGTCAGTTCGGTGCGGCCGGCCGCGAGCGCCGCGTCCACGATCTCGTTCACCGCGGCCGCGTCTATCTCCGGATATTCGAACTCGTCGGAGCGATGGATTGCGTTGACCGAGTGGTTGCGGAGAGTGGCGAGCGCTCTCATGGCCTGATCCGGGCTGTCGAATATCGGATGCTTCGTCGATTTGCGGATTTTGATGATCTCGTCCATGTTGCCTGTAAGGCATAGAACCACGGGTTTGCCGAACCGCTCGATGAGGCCGTCCATCATCGGAAGGATGTTGGCGACCATGGACGTGGGGAAATTGCTCAGATAAATGTAGCTGAGAACCAGCGCGTCGAACGCTTCGGACTCGAGCGTGAGCGTCACGAGAGCGTTCATCAGATCGACCTTGAACATGTCGCCGAGGTCGAGCGGATTTTGCAATTGAATGACGCCGGACCCGTGTTCACGCACTTTTGAGATGATGCTTTCGGGGAAGGGGGGAAGAGTGAATCCGAAACGTTCGCACTCGTCCCCGATGATGACGGCGTGCCCGCCGGTCGGGGTAATCACGGCGATCCGGTTTCCCTTCATGGGAGGGAGGCAGAACACCTTGCAGGCCGTGGCCATTTCGTTCATATCGGTGATGCGCACCACGCCGACCTGAGCGAGCGCGGCGTCCACCACGCGGTCGTCGTTCACGATCGCGGCGGTGTGCGAAGCCGCTATCTTCGCCCCTCCGGCGGTCGTGTTGGATTTGTAAACGACGATCGGCTTCGTCATGCTTCGCACGCTGTCGATGAACTCGCGGCCTTTCTCTATCTCCTCGAGATACATGCAGATGGTTTTCGTGCTCTCGTCGGTTTCGAGAAAGCGCATGAGCTCCGGCTCGCCGATGTTCAGCTTATTCCCGAGACTGACGTATTTGTTCACGCCGAGATTGTGCCCGGTGAACAGGCTCATCAGCCCGAGGCCGATCCCTCCGCTCTGGGTGAAAAGGGCCACCGGCCCCGTTGGGAAGCGCGCCATCCGCACGAACGGCAGGCACATCCCGTTGTCCTGATTGATCAACCCGAGGCAGTTCGGCCCGATGAAGCGCATGCCGTATCTCTCGGCGATCGACACCACTTGTTCCTCGAGATCCCTGCGCTCGCCGCTGAATTCGGAGAATCCGCCGCTCGATATCACGGCGCGCTTGACGCCTTTCCGCCCGCATTCCTCGAGCATGGCGGGGATGGCCTTCGCCGGCACGAGGAAGATCGCCGACTCCACTTCGTCCGGAACGTCGAGCACGGACGTGCGTATCGGCAGCCCGTGAACGGCGCCCTCTTTCTTGCCTATAGGGAATATTTTTCCATCGAACCTGAAGTCGAGAAGATTTTTTACGATCGATTTTCCCAAGTTATTTGTTGATTCGCTCACGCCGAAAACGGCGATGCTTTTCGGGTAAAAAAGAGTTCTCATGCCGGCCGGCCTCCGCGCCGCGTTTCCTCGCCGGGTATGCTCTCCTTCGCCATGTTCAACGGTGCGGCGCCGCGAATCTCGGGGGTAAAAACCTCGGGAGCAATACCGTAGCGAGCCAATAACCCGCAATGGTGAACATGCGGGTTGAGACGATTGTATTCGCAATGTTCCGTTAATATGAACCCGAAACACACGTTTTATTACACTATCAAAAAGCGGATCCTTTTACAAGCGCCGCGATCACAGCGCGGCGGATTCATCCCAGCGACTTGAAGTTTCTTATCAGCCAAGAGTAAACGGACGGGAACAACTGCGCGATATATACGGGCGTTTTTTGGAAGAACCCGCCGAGCCTCGCTTCTTCCTTCCCTTTGATGATCGCTTTCATGATTTGACGCGCGCAATGTTCCGGAGACATGCCGGACTCGATGTGCGGGTCCGATCTGCCGTATTCGCCTCCGTCGCCGAGCAGCGACGTGTAGCCGATCCGCGTGCGGACGCCCGCCGGGCAGATGAGCGTGACCCCGATCCCGTCTCTCCACACTTCCGCGCGCAGGGAGTTGAAAAATCCCTGCAGCGCGTGTTTCGCCGCGCAGTAGGCCGCCCGGTTAGGAAAGCTTAAAAAACCCGCAAGGCTGCTGGTGACGACGATGCGGCCGGATTTCCGCTCGATCATGGACGGCAGCACCGCTTGCGTCAGCATGGCATGGCCCATGAAGTCAACGTCCATTACCTTTCTTAGAACCTTGGGATCGGTGTCTCGGACTTGCGAGCGATGGCTGATGCCGCCGTTGTTTATCAAGACGTCCACATGCCCGAAGCGATCCGTCACTTCCCTCGATTTGTCCTTGAAAGTCTCGAACTCGGTCAAATCCAAGGGAAGTATCATCACATCCTCCGGGTTCCCGCCGCAGTTCCTTTTCACGCGATCCAGCTCGTTTTCCTCGTTCGACGAAATAACGAGACTTGCATTCTGTTCCGAGAACGCATACGCGAGTGCTTCTCCGATGCCCGACGATGCTCCGGTGATCCAGACGACCTTTCCCGAAAAATATTGATTGGAAGACATATCCGGCGACATCCTTTCGTTTTGAGGCGTGGTTTATATTTTATTCCAATCTGAAGAAAATGAGAAATGGATGGCCGAGACGGAGAGCAGAAAAGTGTTCTCAGCCAAACCGCGAAGGTTTGATCTCACGTTTGTAGGGATGCCGTCGGGCGGACTTTTCGAGGAAGTTGCCAAAAAGCAAAGTCGTGTATCTTATTGTCAACAAAATAAATGAACGAGCTGCTTTACATTGAAATTTTTAAGATGTAAAATCTGATGAAAGTGGGGCCGTTGGTTCATCAAAAGAGCCGGGAGGCCGACGAACCGGAGTGATAAAATCGGTTCAAGCCGAGTACGAACAGAACAATATTAAAACAAAACAAATAATTGAAAATTGAAGAAGGATTTGGTTCCGTTTGATTCGCGATTAATTTGCGGACTTGGGCGTACAATGGTTTTTCACCGGTGGGAAGTTCGCAAGGCGGGCATTAATGGAAGCACAGTCAAACTCGGGCAATCTGATTCTCGTCATTGACGATGAAGAGGGCGTCCTCGATGTTATAGAGCGTTTTCTCGCCAAAAACGGTTTTGAAGTGCGCACGGAGGCCGGAGCGGAAGCCGGGCTCGAGTTCATCCGTAAGAATAACGTGGATTTAATCCTTGTGGACATGATGATGCCGGGCATGGGCGGACTCGAGTTCGTCCGAGCGGCTAAAGATATGAAATATCCCGCCGAAGTGATGGTGATGTCCGGCTTCGGAACGGTCGAAAGCGCGGTTGACGCCATCCGGTTCGGGGCTTTCGACTTTATCGAGAAACCTCTGAATTTTGAAAAGCTTCTCATCGACATTCAGAACGCGATAAAGAAAAGCCGTCTCGAAGACCGTATAGAATTCCTCGAGAATCGAATCAAGAGCAACATAGAATTCGACGGGATAGTTGGAAACAGCACGGAGTTTCTCAAGACGAAGAAGCTGGCGGAGCAGATATCGAGAACGGAAGTGAACCTGCTGATCACGGGGGAGAGCGGAACCGGGAAGGAAGTGTTCGCGCGCGCGGTTCACAACGCCGGGCCGAGGTGCGGGGGGCCGTTCATGGCGGTCAACTGCGGGGCTATCGCCGAGAGCCTGCTTGAATCGGAGCTGTTCGGGCACGAGAAGGGGGCTTTCAGCGGTGCGGTGGCGAGGAGGACGGGGCACTTCGAGAACGCGGACGGAGGCACCCTTTTCCTCGATGAAATAGGAGAACTCCCGATGTCTTTGCAGGTGAAGCTGTTGAGGGCGGTTCAGGAGAAGGAAATAATGCGGGTCGGAAGTTCGCGGCCGGTCAGAGTGGATTGCAGGATCATCTCCGCAACGAACAGAAATCTCGAAAAAGAGGTCGAAAAAGGAACCTTCAGAGAAGACCTTTTTTACAGATTGAACGTGATAGAACTGAAGATACCGCCTCTGAGGGAAAGAGCGGAGGACATCCCGTTGCTTGCGGCTCATTTTCTCAGGAAACTCAGCAACGCGGAGAAAACTTTCGATCCGCCCGTACTCGACGATCTTCAAAATTACCGTTGGCCGGGGAACGTGAGGGAGCTTGAGAACGTGATGCAGAGGGCGATCGCGCTATGTCCGGCGTCGTTGATAACATCCGACCTCCTGCCTGAAAAATTCCGCGCGCCCGGGGAGGCGCCGAAGCGTCGGGCTGCTTACACCGCGATGAATTTCAAGGAAGCGCAGGAGCAGATGATTAAAACGTTCGAGCGGGATTTCATCGTTGAGGCGATTTCAAGGAACGAGGGCAATATCCTGAAGACCGCCGAGGAAATCGGTTTGACCCGGCAGACTTTGCATAGGATGATAAATAAACACGGTATTTCCCCAAAAGAATTCAAGAAATAAAAATCCACTGAAAAAAAAGAACCCGGATTCGGTGTCTTCTCGACGAATCCGGGCTTGTTTGCGATATGGCCGGCGGCCGTAGCCGCTCTCACTTGGAAGAGGTCATGGTTTTCGTGAAATAAATGATCGCGTATGCTACGTATGCGATGAGTATGATCGCAATCGGGATCGCCGCGATAAAAAGCTTGTCCGCGAGAAAATCCGCTCTGGCCGCTTGGGCGTTGTCGGTGATTCCCGCTGAAAAAACAGGCGATGAGAAAAGTGTGTCGGTGATGCGGTTCCCGAGCTTGGCGGGGTTCGATACGAGACCGGCGCCGATAGCCAACTGGGCGACGAGAACCGCGAGTATCATACGGACTCGGCTGTTTCTTTTGCTCGACGTGATTAATCTAACCGAGCGTTTCTTCCTTCTTATATATGCTTTTTCACAGTGGTAGAGGGCCTTGGTCCGGCATGCTGTTTGGAGGGCGTTTGAATTGTACATTTTATTTCTCCTTTCGCACCTGCTTCAATGCTTTCTTATAGTGCAATATGCGTGCCAGACCGGGAGATGCGCCAATTATTTGGTTTTTGTGGACATATTGTGTTGCTTTTATTGGTTTTCGCGTTGATTAGGTGCGATTTGATCATTTTGAGCTTTACAGTGTAACAATAGGGCTACATCGAAAACGCCATGTTTAACCCACTTTATTGAAAATCCGGGTTAGGATTTTTTGCCTTTGAAGGTGGTGACGACCGGTTTTTCCTTTGGAGAAATGGAGAAGTTAATGTTCGTGGGAACAACGTTCCCGGCGGCGTCGCCGGCTGTGGCGGGTTTCGTTCTCTCCGTTCGGGGTGAGATCAGTTCTGAAACGGGGCCGCCGTCGAATGTAAGAGCCGAGGCGAGACGGAGTGAGCGGGAAGCCGGTTGCGAAGAACTTTCCTTAAAACTCACGCTCATGCTCCCCGTGTTTTTCAAAATAGTGTTTTTCGGCAGCCATTCGGGATCGACCGCGACCTCGTAATCGCCGGGCCGAAGCCGTTCGAAGTAATATTCTCCGAGGCTGTTCGTAAACGCCTCCGCCGTTTCCTTGCCATTCTGCCGCAGGACGACTCTTATTCCGGCCGGAGAGATTTTATTCCAAGTTGCGATGACGCCCGAAGAATCGACATCGATTCGGCCCGCGATGCGCCGGTCGATAAAGAAGGGGATGTCGCTCATTTTCCGCGCGCCGGGCTTTATTTTAATGAGCGCCGAGCCTGTCGCGGCGGGAGTGATGCCGGTTCTGAAAGATTTCGGATCGACTTTAAGAGGGTATTTCCCGGGCCGGATGTTTTCGATCTCGAACGAACCGTCCGCGGAGGTAAGAGTTGCATACTCGGCGCCGAGGAAAACCACTGCTTTACCGATCGGCTCGTCGTTCGAGCCGAACACGCCGTCTTGGTCGAGATCGATGAACACCTTGCCTGTGATGGAACCGCTTTTCCTGTAAGGAAACTTCAATTCGATATTTTTGTTGTACATTGTTTTCAGAGTATCGTTTCTCGCGCCCGAGCCGGATCGGATTTCATAGTCGAGGGAGAGAGTACCGGTGCGGCCGATCCCCCATTCGAGCGAAGCGAATAGACGCGAGCTTTCGTCGCGCGCCGAAAAAGGCGCCGAGTTCAAGTCTTTCCTCCAGCCGAACCGCACCGAGCGGTTTTTTTCGCCGGGCGTGATTTCGAGGTCCGCGTAAATGCCGCGAGAGACGCTTGTCCCGTCGTCGAGGAGTGAGAATTCGAGCGACTGCGTCATCCCGGCGCGCGCGCGAACCCTGTTTTTCTCGTAAGAGCCGGCGAGATCGACGCCGCGCAGTTTGGAGCTGCCCTGCATGTCGTGATTCTTTCCAATCTCCCCGCTCACCGAGATGTTGAATGATTCGATTTGTTTTCCGACGGACACCTTCACGGACCTCTGAGAAGCGTTGCCGTTGTATTCAGGGTCTGCTTCATAGGCGTCCGCCACGGTTTTTCTGTTTATGGATAAGGAGGTTGTCAAGCCGTTTTTCGCGGAGAACCGGCTCCACCCCAAACTATTCGCCGTTCCTTTCTGATCGAAGCCGGAATAAGCTCCCGAGGAATCGTTCACCAGCGAGTGCGATCCTCTGTTCTTCATGCTCATGAAGAACCTCGATTTGCCGAAGGCGAAGTTCGCGTCGAACTCACCCGCGTTCTGGAAATTGTTGCCTTCGAAGCCTTTAGCGCCGACCTGTTTCAGCGCGCTCAATTCCAGTTTTTTTATGTTATATCTCCCCTTGAGGCTGAAAGCCGCACCGGATCTTGAATAAAACATTCCGTCGAGCTTGGTCGCCGCGCCTTCCGCGCTGATCGCGAGTTTCCTGTTCGTCTTGATATTCACCGAAAGAGTGTCCGTGGTGAGCCGGTCGGGATAGCGTAAATTTCTGAGAGAGACGATGTGCCCTGCCCGGAGCGAAAACCGCTGTCCGGTTTTCCAGTCTATCTTCGCCATTTTTGCGTGTCCGGAACCGGCGTCTCCTGAAAAAACGACGAAAGCCGCGTCTCCGAACTGTCTTTCGAGCGCCAACCCATTGAAATCGGACCCGACACGCACAATTTCGGTGGTTTT
The DNA here is from genome assembly GCA_022709505.1 of bacterium. Taxonomy (GTDB): domain Bacteria; phylum UBP15; class UBA6099; order UBA6099; family UBA6099; genus JAKLIR01. The sequence continues at coordinate 7,230 of JAKLIR010000034.1, forward strand.
CAACTGCTGGTTGCCCAGCGTGAGTTTATCGCCGGACCGGCCGATCTCGTACATCTGCCTTTTCGTCTCCACCTTTCCGGTATTGTCTTGCAGCCATACTTCGGACTTGAACGAAAGTGTGTTGTCGGTTATTTTCGGGACGATGATGTTCAGGGACGAGTCTTTTTTTCCGCTGTCGTTCACGTTGTATTTCAGCTTCATTTTCATGGAAAGGAATCTTGCCGAGTCGCCGGGATTCGGGGGCAGCGGCTTGAAGACCGAGAAATTGATGGCTCGGCCGTCGATCTGTTCCTCTTCCGTCTTGAGGATGATCCGAAGGTGAGACTCGTAGTCTTCGCCGGCTTTCATCGGGATGGTTATGAATTTTAATTCCGCGGATTCGCCGGGCTTGACGATTACGGAGTTGGGTTGTTCCTTGACGGTGAGTCCGTTTCCCGCTTCGACTATCGTGTAGAACTTTGTCTCTTTCTCTCCGCAATTGGTGATATTGAGGTGAACGTCCACCCGGGACAGCACGGCGCCGGAAAGCGACTCCGGAACATTTTCGAGTCTTCCGCAAGTTGATTTATCCATGAGGAATGACATTGTCGCGGAGGCGGACTCGACCGTGCCCGGCTCGCTTTGGATGGAGACCACGGCTTTGAGAGCCGCGTTTTTATCGACGTCTCCCGAGACTGAGAACGTCAGAGGGATTTTTTTGGACGACCCCGGCGGAAGTTCGATATCTTCGATTTTTGAAATCAGCGCGAGCCCCGGATCGGTCTCGACGAGTATTTTATATTTTCCCGAGTAAGATGTGTCCGCATCGGAATAAGCGGTGAAAGCGGCGGTGGCGAACGCGCGGGGTTTAACCGTTTTCGACCCGTCTCCCGGAGGGACGATGCGAACCGTTGCTTTTGCGTCCGAGGCGCCGACCAAAAGCAACATCGATAAGAACGCCGCCGGCATCCATTTTTTCGTCCATTTCACGGGGGGTCACCATTCGCCGCTTTCCGAGCGGCGAATCAAACTCAAATCTCTCCGTATAGGGTGAATACGAGTCTGATGGCATACCTGTCGGGAGTATCGAACCATGATGTGGAAAGTTTCAGGTCGATGTCCACGGTGGTTGAAATGCTGTTTCCTGATTGTATGACCGCATCTGTTATGGTGAAGGGATTATACATGTCGAGACTGTCTATGCGCCACGCGAGGTCGCCGCAGGGTTTCATTCCTGAATTGGCCGAGAAATAAGGAGTTTCAGCTCTTGTTTCAAGGGTCCAATTCCACGCGTCCGGATTGGAGATCGTGAATCTCAGCGCGTAGGCGTTCACGGTGTCGCCGATCTCCTTGTAACCGACGTTGAGGTCCTGTTTCGAGATGACGCCGAGGTTGATGCTCGGCTGATCGACTTCGAGGAGCATTTCCGCCCGGCATAGAGAGGAACTGAAAGAAGCGAAGACCGCGATCAACGAAAAAAAGACGATCTTTTTCAGTTCGTGAGCTTTCATTCGGTCACTTGTCTTTCTTTTCAGCGTCCGGTGTTTTTTTGACGCTGAACGTATTTTCGCCCGCGACATAGCTTTCGCCGCCGAAATCGAGGACCGCGAGCGCGACATAGTCTCCCTCCGGCAGATCGTTTCCGATGGGGGAATAAATTTCGCGGCTTCTTCCGGGGATGACGTAGGTCTTCGGCAGCACATCTATTTTTTTCACTGTTTCGCCGTCAACGGTTCTTATCTCCACATAGCCCTGCGGTTTCACGGTCGTGTTGCCCGTATTTGAAAAGGTCGTCACCGCTGTGAGAACGCTTTCTTTCTTCACCAGTGGATTTTCTTTTTGCATTACGCCGACTCCGGTTATGTTTCCTTCGATTTTTTTGCCTTGTTCGACGTTGACGAACACGCGGATCGCGTATCTGAAAGTCGCTTGGATGACGAACTGCATCTTGTTCGGCATGTCATCGGGTTTCGTCGGTTTTCTTCCGCTTTCCACGATTATGAAAGTCCAATATGAGCCGGACGCGGTTTCCGGCACTGTAATCGAGTATTTAACGCTCGTTCCGCCGCCCACGGGAATGTCGAACTTCGAGTGGCTGAGAGTCATCCAGCCGGCGCACGATCTGTCTATCGCGCCGGGCGCGGAGCTGACGTCTTCGCCCTTCGGCGTTAAATCCCAGTCCTCGGTGTAAATCCTGACGGTTTCCGATGTTTTTGCGTTGCCGGTGACTTCGACCGAGCCGTTGTATATAACGCCCGGTTTAGCCGAAATCTCTATAAACGCGGGAGCGGCCCCGAGGGCCGCAGCTCGCGTTACGTACAGACTTGTGGTCAAGGCCACTACCGCCGAGATTGTCACTATCCGTTTTCCTATTCTCATTTCAAGTACTCTTTTCGGGGGATTTTGACTTCATCCGGCTTTCAGGCCGATACGGGTATCCTCGCCGATTCGACGGGATCGAAGTCAACCCGTATTATATTACCATTGTTTGTACCCATTTTCGCCATCCGCTCGAAGCAGACTTCAGCGTTGCTCATCACATTCAGCAATCTCTTGAGTTGAAGTTTCGTTAATACATTATCCACGTTTTCGGTCAATCCGTACATAGCGAAGTATCCGCCGTTGATTTCCACCAATCGTCTCACTCTCAGAAGGAACACTACGCCTTGGCTGTCGATGAAGTTGACCCTGCTCATGTTGATCAGGATTTTTTTGTCGCCCCCCACGAATCTCACCAGAAGATTTTCGATCTGCGGATAACTCTTCCATACGATTTCTTCGACGGGGGATATGATGAACATGTCCTTCTCTTCAGCTATCTCATGTGTTTGCATGGCATTTCTCCGTTTCGGTTTTTCTTATATTGTTAACAGAAGAAAAGGGGGGCTTTGAGCCCCCCTTATTCTTCCGTCCCCCGTTATCAAATGTGCGGCTTGATTGTGTATGTCAGGACTGTCGAGTAAATTCCGGGTGTGTCATCGGGTGAGAAGAGGAGCATGTATTCCACTTCTTTCCACGCGTCCACTTCGGGAGCTTGCGCATCGAGCACTTCGACTTCGGTCGTGCCGTTGAGAGCTACATAGGGTCCGAAGTTCATTCTGACGAGCAGGTCGCTTGTCGGTTTCTTGTTGGTGCCGCCGATGAATTCCAGAGCTGAGGCCATTACCGTGATGTCGTATATCGTGTTGGAGGTCGCGGAGAGAACTCCTCCCGGGATCGGCTCTCTCATCCCGCTGAGGAATTCAACAGTGGTGATGGCCTGATCTCCGGTGAGATCGATCGTCCCGCCGTTCGACGCCCAAGAGAGGTCGAGTAACATCGGGAGTTCGAATCCGAAGTTTACGTTCTGTGACGGGTACTCTACCGCAAACGCTGATGCTGTTCCGATTACCATGATTGCCGCGATGATTGTGAAGATCTTTTTCATTGTCCTGCCTCCTGTTTATTTTATATTTTTTTTTGTTTCGCGTCGTGTACTTTGTATAAAGCAATCCTCGTGCCATGTTCGAAAAACCGCCGTGAATATTTTTTCGCCGGTGATGAGTTCTCTGTATGGAGTACTTTCTATGAGAAATGGGATTGGAATGGGCGTTTTTCGTGTAAAAACGAGATTACAGTGTATCTCGCGGGTGTCTTTCGAAAGTTACATGATGATGTTCGTGCGATTTACGCGCGTAATTAAACGAAGGAAAATATATCTTAATTACTATATAAAACTCAGAAAGGACCTCTTTCCTTGTTACAATGCTCCGCGCCGGAAAGAGGACGAAACAGACCGTATAAAGATTCCTGATCTGGATTGCGGCGATTCATCGCCGCCTTGCTTGTGACGGGAATTAATTCCCGGCTAAGAAAGCGAAAATGAATTTTCGCACTCCAAAAGTTAAAACGCTTATCTGTATATTTCTTCGATATTCTTCAGCAAACACGGATTTGGGTTAATACACATTGATGAAAAATGTGGGATGAAGAATTCGGACGTAAAAAGAAAAAACCCGGATCCCGTGAGGGGATTCGGGTTTTATTTAATATGATTATTCTGAGAGTTATATAAAATAATACTACTCAGAATTCGTCGGGCATTTTCTTAATTTGGTCGTAAGTGAACACCGGGCCGTCCTTGCAGACGTAAACGCTGCCGATGTTGCAGCGGCCGCATTTGCCGAGTCCGCATTTCATGCGGTTTTCGAGAGTTGTAACGATATTTTCAGGTGCGAAGCCCATTTTTTCGAGCGCCTGAACGGTGAATTTGATCATAATGGGCGGTCCGCAGGTTATAACGATGGTGTTTTCCTTCGAGGGCGCCATTTGTTCGAGCACGGCGGGCACGAAGCCGACTTTGCCCGTCCAATCGGGTGTTTCGCCGCCGGGATCGACGGTGAACACGGCTTTCACGTCCGAGCGGGACTCCCATTCCTTGAGCTCATCTTTATAAACGAGGTCGGAGACGGTGCGCGCGCCGTAGAGGATTGAAACGTCTTTAAAATCCGCGCGGGTGTCGAGCACGTTCCAGAACAGCGAGCGGAGCGGAGCGAGCCCGATGCCGCCGCCGACGAACAGGAGGTTTTTCCCCTTCATCATGTCGAGCGGGAAGTAGTTGCCGTACGGGCCCCGGAATCCGATCACGGCGCCCACTTCGCAGTCGCGAAGCGCGGCGGTGACCTTCCCGACGAGCTTGAAGCTGCATTCGATGAAGTCCGGCCGCGTGGGTGAGGACGCGATGCAGAAAGTGCATTCTCCCTCGCCGAACACGGAGTACTCGGCGAACTGGCCGGCCTTGAACGTGAATGCGCGGCCTTCCTCTTCGTTGTCGAATTTCAGGCGCAGCGTGCGAACGTCCGGGGTTTCGTCCTTTGTTTCGACGACGCGCAGGATATAGGGTTTGTATATGTTTTGGTTTGCGTTATTCATCCGCGGTCACCTTTTCGATGATTTCGAAGATGTCCATGCCGACGGGGCATGCAGAGAGGCAGCGTCCGCAGCCGACACAGGCGACGGGGCCGAATTTTTCAGGGTAGTAATCGAACTTGTGCATGACGCGCTGGCGATAGCGGTGCTGTTGTTCGGCGCGCGGGTTGTGTCCGGAGCCGTGCAGGGTGAATGTGGAGAACGCGCAGGCGTCCCAGTTGCGCCGCCGCTCGCCGCCGCAGCCGGATTTTTCGTCCACGATGTCGAAACAGTGGCACGTGGGGCAGAGGTATGCGCATGCGCCGCAGCCGACGCATTTCATGGTCTGCTCCGCCCAAGCAGGCGTTTCGAACTTTGCTTTCAATTTTCCGCGCAGGGAGGCGGTGTCCGTCTGATGTCCGGGGAGCGCTGGTTTGAACGCGGCGGCTTTCGCGGCGTCGGCGTCGGAGGCGTCCGAGAGTTTCGAGCCCCATAAAGCTACGAGTTTTTCGCCTTTTTCTGTGACGGCGTCCACGGTGTAGGCGTCGCCGATCGGGGTGAGCAGCACGTCCGAGCCGTCCTTTGCAGAGGGGGAAATTCCCACCGACTCGCAGCGGCAGGAAGCGGCCGGAGATTCGCAGGCGATGGAAACGATGGTGGTTTTATCCCTGCGGGCGAGGTAAAGGCTGTCGTTGTAGTCCCAAGTGAAGACTTTGTCCATGATGGGCAGGCTCGAAGCGTCGCAGGGCCGTGCGCCGAACACCACGCGCTCTTGGTTCAGCGGATCGGGGTCGGAGACCTCCACGCCGCCGCCTTCGAGGTTGGTATATTTCAGCAGGCATTCCGTTTTCGGGAGGAAGAACTCCTTCAGCGGCATCCGTGTGAGCAGGATGTCGAGCGCCGCATCGCCCGGCTTTTTGATCCGGGCGTACGCCGTGTGGTCGCCTTGTCTGACGGGGGCGATGAGTTCCTTGCCCGCGTCGAGAACGGCCTGCATGAGTTCGCCTAATTTGTTTTTATCGACCTTTTTCATATCGTCACCTTATAAAATCTTCCTTGTCATCCGGTTTGAAGTTGCACATAGGCGCCGGGGCGTCCGGGTCGCATCCGGCTTCATAACCGTATTTTTCGCGGATTTCCTTGCGCATCTTGGCCGTGAGGAGGTTCAGCGGGATCCCGACCGGGCACACTCGTTCGCATTCGCCGCAGGAGACGCAGCGGCCCGCCGAATGAAGCGCGCGGAACATCCCGAAGGAGAAGTTGCCCTTAGGCGTCTGGCTCGAGGGAATCCACTGCGGCTGTGTTTTTTGAGCTATGCACTGAGTGCAGTAGCACATGGGGCACACCTGCCTGCAGGCGTAGCAGCGGATGCACTTTGAAAATTCCTTGCTCCAGAAAGCCCAGCGTTCGTCCGGGGACATCGCTTCGAGTTTTTCGAGCGAGATGAATTCGGCGTTGGGGTCGGCGGGTTTCGGAGCGCTCGCGGGGTCGCCGATGATTTCGTCGCAATTTTTCGGGACGTGTTCCATGCAGGCGTTGCATTTTTCGAGCGGTTTTCCCGAGTCGTTGTCTTTCATCCCGGAGCAGACCATGCCGATGATGATCACGTCTTCGCGTTTCACTTGGTTTTCCTGCACGAGGTTGATGATGGCGCGCAGGTCGCAAGGTTTTGCGACGATGGCGATCTTTCCGTCCGTCTTGAACTTGCGGCTGCTGAGATAGACCGCGAGGTTGTTGAGGCAGTGCTCGTTCCAGACGAGGCGGTCGGCTTCGGCCGCGGAGGTGATGAACACCGGGGTCGTCCTGCCGGGCAGGGTGGCGTCTCCGTAGCCGATGACCACGGAGGCCTTTCCCGATTCGAGGAGTTCCCGGGCGAGTTTGCGCAGGTTGTCAGTCATTTTCGCACAACTCCCTGTATTTCGTGTTGGGTCCGAGGTTGCGGACCTTGTTCGTTACGTCGTCAACGACTTTCGTCCACTTCCCGCCTTCCGCGGCGGAGACCCAAGAGAACTGGAGCCGGTCCATGTCGAGGCCGAGGAATTCCATCATGGCGCGGAACATGGTGAAGCGGCGGCGCGCGTGGTAGTTGCCGGAAGTGTAGTGGCAGTCGCCGGGGTGGCAGCCGGAGACCAGCACGCCGTCAGCGCCGTTCTCGAACGCCTTGATGATGAAGTGCGGGTCTATGCGCCCGGTGCAGGGCAGTTTCACGACGCGGACGTTCGACTGGTATTTCAGCCTGCTCGTGCCGGCGAGGTCCGCTCCGGCGTAAGTGCACCAGTTGCAAACGAACGCCGTGATCTTGGGTTCGAACCCGCCCGCGGCGCCGGCGCTTTCGTGTTTGCTTTCCGTTTGTGTGCTCATTTCATTTCACCTTACAGGGCGCAGATTTGCGCGCATATCTGGTCGTCAGTGTATCCCGCGAGCTCGATGCTGTTGCTTCGGCATGTGGCGGCGCAGGCCCCGCAGCCCTGACACAGGCCCGGGTTCACGTTCGCCACCACTTTCACAAGCGCGCCCTGCCTGTTGCGGATCTCTTTCGGCGAGATCGCGCCGTAGGCGCAGGCTTTCGTGCAGTAGAGGCAGCCGATGCAGGTATTCTCGTTCACGCTTGCAACGGTGGGCTCGCGTTCGAGTTCATCCGAGGAGAACAGGCCGAGCACTTTGCTGGCCGCCGCGCTTGCCTGCGCGACGCTTTCCGGGATGTCCTTCGGCGCTTGGCAGGCGCCCGCGAGGAAAACTCCGGCGCGGCTTGTTTCCACCGGCCTGAGTTTCGGGTGCGCTTCGCTGAAGAAATTGTACGGATCGTAAGAGATGCCGAGCACCTGAGCGAGTTTGTCCATGCCCGGCCGGGCCACACCGGCGGTGGCGAGCACCACCATGTCGGCCCGGATCGAGACCTGTTTGTTGCTCAACGTATCCACGCCGGACACCACGAGCTGTCCGTTGTCCTCGTAGATTCTCGAAACGCGGCCGCGCAGGTACATCGCGCCGTCTTCCTCGATCGCGCGCCGCACGAACTCGTCGTAGCCTTTGCCCGCTGCTCTTATGTCCATGTAAAAAACGTACGCTTGCCCGTCGTGAACTTTATGTTTGTAGAGCATTGTGTGTTTCGCGGTGTACATGCAGCAGATTTTCGAGCAGTATTCGATGCCCTTGGCGGGGTCGC
>JAKLIR010000340.1 GCA_022709505.1 bacterium
TCCGGCGCGAGATCAAACGGCTCCGAATCGAGAAAAGGAATCTCTTTCGCCTCGTACCCGCGCACGGTTTTCATCCGCGACGTAGCCCGGGTTTTCGATTCCCATTGGGAACGCCGAAGCGCCTACCACTATGCTCACAATGGTAAAATCGTCCCCGCCATTGAAGTGTCCGTGATTCAGAATCCGGAGGCGAGTTCCGCTAAAGTCGTCCCCGCCGTGTTGAAGGAAATCCGCGCGCTCGAAAAACTCAATCCGGGCGTCCGCTTCGATATCGCTTACGACAATTCGTACTTCGTCGGAGTGCTCTTCAAAAATATGATCGAAGAGCTCGGAATGGCGATCCTGCTGACCGGACTCGCCGTACTGCTCTTCCTCGGCGAATGGCGCGGGGCGCTTATCTCGCTCATTACGATCCCTACGTCCCTCGCGCTCGCCATTCTCGCACTCATCCCGCTCGGCATGACTCTCAACAGCGGAACGCTTATAGGTCTTCTGCTCTCCATCGGGCGTCTCGTCGATGACTCAATCATCGACATCCACGCGGTGGAACGAGAGCTGAAAATGGGGAAGGACCCCGTCCGCGCAACAGTTGACGGCATCACTCAGGTCCGCACCGCCGTGATGGCGTCCACCTTCATGCTTTGTCTCGCACTAACCCCGCTTCTTGTCTGCGGCGGCATAGTGGAGATGATGTTCCGCGAACTCGTCTGGCCCATAATACTCGGCCTGATGGCCTCCATGATAGTTTCCTTCACTCTCACCGCGCTTCTCGCCTCACGCCTGCTGCGCCCGCCGTCCGAACTCGAAAAAGAACACGCCTCATTGCTCCACCGCGCGGTTTTGAACCCTTTCCAAAAACTGCTCGACCGCATGGAACACGGCTACGAGCGCATTATCGTCTGGATGCTTCACCACAGGTTTTCGAACATGGTCCGAATCCTCGCAACAATAATCGCCGGATTCGGATTCTACCATTTCATCGGAAGCGAGATGATGCCGCTCGCGGATGTGGGACAAGCCTACGGCATACTTGAAGCTGAACCCGGTTCGTCATTCGATAAAACTGAAAAACTCGCAAAAGATTTTCAAAAGATACTCTTAAAATACCCAGAGGTGAAAAAGGTTTCGACGGAAGTCGGCGCGGAAACCATGTTCGAATCCTTCAGCCCTTTCTACACGGGATATGCAATGCCGTCCGTCAACGCGGCGACATTCATGATAACATTTTCAGACAAAGACGAACGAAAGCGAGATATATGGAACATAATGGATGGAGCGCGCACGGAAGCGCTCGGCGCCCTGCCCGGCATCCGCAGGCTGCAGATCAAGGAGATGGGCTCCGACGTGATGGCGTCGTCCGCCGCGCCGATACAAATACTCGTGGTCGGGAAGGACCTCGGCATGATCGACCGGATCGGACGCCTTACGGCGGGAATAGCGGAGAACACGCCCGGCATGGCGCAGGTCGGCACATCGTGGACTCTCGGCAACCCGGCATGGATCGTGCGCGTCGATCCCGAGAGAGCGCAAGCGCTCGGCGTCTCGCCTGACGACGTCGCGAGGCAGATATACTACATGACACGCGGCGGCCTGACGGATGAATTCTACCGCCTTCCAAATCTCAAACAAAACACCATCACCGTGCGGCTCGAAAGAGAACAGCGGGCGAGCGCCTCGGAACTTTCATCGCTGCCGATAGCAACGCCCGATGGGGAGACCGTGCCGTTGTCGGCGATCGCCTCCCTCGAACCGAAGTCCGCTCCGACGCTGATCGAACGAGACGGCGGCCGCCGCGTACAGACCGTTACCGGCTTCTACCGCAAGGGCGGCCCGCCTTCCATGGACCTCTCCATGGACGTCATGATGAACGCCTTGGCGAAAATAAATTTCCCGCCCGGATACTCTCTCGAAATGCGCGGCGACATGACACAGATGATGGACTCCTTCCGCAGGCTCCTTCAAGGCCTCGCCATAGCCGTGATTTTCATCCTGCTCGTTCTCGTAGCTCAATTCCGGGGTTTCCTCCAACCATTACAAATGGTGTTCTCCGTTCCGCTCGAACTCTCCGGCATCTTTCTCGCTCTTTTCCTCGCTCACCAAGCATTCTCCACGGTCTCCATCATGGCCGTGATCGTGCTCACCGGCATGGATATGACCACCGCCATCCTCCTCGTCGATATGATTATGCATTACAGGGACAAAGGCGTTCCGAGGAATGAAGCCGTGGTGAAAGCTTGCCCACAGAGGCTGCGCCCCATCCTGATGACTTCCATAATAACTATTTTGGTAATGATTCCCGTGGCGTTCTTCCCGAGAACGGGAATCGACGCATACCAACCGCTTGGAACGGTGATTATCGGCGGGCTCACGATCGGCACGATACTCAGCCTGTTCGACATCCCAATAATGCACACTTACATAGACGATCTAATTTCATGGCTGAACAGGAAGTTCCTGAAGCGCGAATACGTTTGGCCCGTAACCATAATCGATGAAGAGGATTCGTGAATGAAAACAACAATCCCCGCGAAAAAGAAACGAACCGGGCCGGTGGGCCCCGCGACGGGCGTGGCGATAGTGCTCGCCCTGCTGATCGGCTTCTACAACTACAAAGGACTCCTCCCCGAAAAACAGCGCACCCCTCCCCCGGCAATAGACCGGAAAACTCTCACGCCGAGACCTCCTCTGATAGAACCGATCCTTGCCGCCGAAGCCAAGCTCGGCCTCTCGTCATCACAAACCTCGGCGCTGCGAATTCTAAGTGATAAATGGGCTTCCGAATCCAAACCCATCCTCGATGAACTCAACGAAAAAGCGCGCGAGCTCGAAAAATTCATGAACTCCTCGAAGAGAATTTCCATGAGCGAAATCAAACAACACTCGGAGCCTTTCTCAGAGACTTCAGCCCGTTTCGCCGAACTCCGCTCCCTCTACGACAAACGATCCTTGAGCATTCTAACTCCGGCCCAGAGAACCGAATGGCTGAGTCTCTCCCAGCCGAAAGGAAAATCTAATGAAAACGACCGCCCGACCGCGGAACGGACGAATAATCCATAAATCCCCGATTCCGTCCTTGCCGGTTTTCACGCTGGTTATCCTGACATCTTTCCTCTGCGCCGCGGCGACAACGTTCTCCGCCGACGGCACGGACGGCGCCTTGCCTTTGAAATTGAGCATCGATGAAGCCGTGCGGCTCGCAACAGCCGGCAACCCCATGCGGCTCGCTTCAAAAGCCGACGCCGAAGCCGCCGCCGCTCGCGGCCGCATGAACATCTCGCTCCGACGCCCTTCTCTCTCAGCCTCCACCGTTCTCACCGACGGTGATATGCCGGGAATAATCGCCGGGCCGGCGAGCGTGATGCCTCAGCCTATCGTCTCTTTCCCTTCCGAAAAGTTTTCCGACAGGAACCTCATGCTGATGTGGCCTCTCGATCTCTCGGGAAGAACCTCGAACTCGATTAAGAAAGTAAACGCATCCGCGCGAGCCGCCGCTTTAGACGCTGACTCGGTGCGTCAGGACGTTGTGCTCGAAACCCGCATCGCATACTACGACGTCCTGTATCTCGACATGAGCCGCGCCGCTTATGAGAATTCGGTGAGCGCCGCCGAGGAGCAACTCAAGAACGATGAAGCAGCTCTGAAAGCCGGCAAGATTCCCGCATACTATGTGGAAAGAGACAAGGCGGACGCGGCGATGAACAAACAGATGCTCGCCGAAGCGAAACGGGAAGCCGCATCAGCGAGGATAAGACTCGCCGCCGGGCTCGGAATCGATCCTTCGACCCCTATCGAACTCACGGACACTCTCATCGCCCCGGATACCTTGGAGCACGCGCCGGCGCCGGACGACCCTGCGTTGAAGGCAGCCTCGGAAAGGGAGTATTCCGCCCGCGCTGCTCTACTATCAGCCTCGCGCGCGAGCGCTCCCGAAGTTTCGGTCGCCATGATGTACGACAGAATGTCCATGCGGGGAGACGACCCCATCGATGGTACGGCGGCGGCGCTCTTCGTCTCTCTACCCGTGTTCGACGGAGGAATGAGGCGCGCCTCCCGCCACGAGGCGAGAGCGATGCTCGATTCCGCCTCAAATGAAAAAAGAGCACGCGAACTCCGACTCAAGGCCGATTTCGCCCAAGCCCGCCTCGAACTCGACACGGCGATGGAAAACATCGATACGACCGAGACCGCCGTGGCTGCGTCCCGGGAAAATTTCAAGGCGGCTAAAATCAGGTATGATGCCGGGAAAGGAATCCTCGTCGAAGTGCTCGACGCAAAAACATCCCTGACGAAAGCC
>JAKLIR010000341.1 GCA_022709505.1 bacterium
GGGATAATAAAAATGATCGAGGAAAACAAATGAAGCAAGTTCTGATGGGAGACCATGCGGTTGCGCGGGCCGTGCAGCTCGCGCGGGCGGAAGTGATCTCCGCATATCCCATCACTCCGCAAACTCTGATAGTCGAGGAGCTTTCCGAAATATGCGCGCGGGGCGAGCTCGACGCGCGCTTCATAAAAGTCGAGTCGGAGCATTCCGCGCTCGCATGTTGCATGGGCGCTTCGATGGCCGGAGCGCGGACGTTCACCGCTACATCGTCGCAGGGACTCCTCCTCATGCACGAGATAATGCACTGGTCGGCAGGCGCGAGAACCCCGATTGTAATGGTGAACGTCAACCGCGCCATCGCGCCTCCATGGAACCTCTGGAGCGATCAGACCGACAGCCTTTCACAGCGCGACACCTCTTGGCTTCAGTTCTACTGCGAAAACAATCAGGAAGTCCTCGACACCGTCATTATGGCGTTCCGGATAGCCGAGCGAATCTTTCTACCCGTAATGATCGTCCTCGACGCCTTCATCCTTTCCCACACTTCTGAAGTCGTGGACATCCCGGACCGCAAGGACGTCGACGCCTTCCTGCCTCCGTTCAAACCCCTGCTGAAGCTCGACGTCGATGAGCCGCACTCGTTCGGAAGCATCACCGGCCCGGCGGAATATCAGCAAATTAAAAAAATGCGGCATGAAGACATGATGGACGCGATCCGTGTCATAAAAGAAACGGACGACGAGTTTGAGAAAATTTTCGGGAGACGCCACGGCCCTGTTTCCGCATACCGATGTGAAAATGCGGAACTCGTGCTCGTGACGACCGGCGCGATGAGCGGGACGACGCGGATAGCGATCGACAGGCTTCGGGAAAAAGGGATGCCCGTCGGCGCATTGAAAATCAGGCTGTTCCGGCCTTTCCCGGCGGAAGAAATAGCGTCGTCGATCGGCGGCGCGCCGAAAATCGCGGTGATAGACAGGAACCTGTCGGTCGGCGCGGGCGGAATATTCGCGCAGGAGATAAAAGCGTCTCTATACGGCAAAGCGACGCGGCCCGCGGTGTTCGGTCTGGTCGGTGGGCTCGGCGGCGGGGATTTCACTCCCGACGCGATAGAAGATATAGCAAAGCGGCTGCTCGGCGCGCAGGCGCCCGAGGCGGACGTGATATGGGAGGAGCTTTGATGGATCGCTCCCTCGAACATGAACTCGTGAACAGAGGCCACGTGGCGTGTCCGGGCTGCGGCGCGGTGCTCGCGATGAGATACGTTCTCAACGTGCTCGGACCGAAAACCATTCTCGTGCTTCCGGCGTGCTGCTGGTCGGTCATAACCAACCGCCACCCGAACTCGGCGATGAAGATACCGGTGTTCCACACGGCGTTCGAGACGGCCGCGTGCACGGCGGCCGGCGTAAGGGCGGCCCTTGAAATAAAAGGCGTTCAAGACGTGAACGTACTCGCATGGGCGGGAGACGGCGGTACGTTCGACATCGGCCTTCAGGCGCTATCCGGCGCGGCGGAAAGAAACGACGACATCATCTACGTCTGCTACGATAACGAAGCTTACATGAACACAGGCATACAGAGAAGTTCCGCCACACCCTTCGGCGCTTGGACCACCACCACTCCCGAAGCTTCCTATAAGGAAAGACCCAAGAAAGACATCATGGCGATCATGGCCGCGCATAACATCCCTTACGCCGCGACCGCCTCCGTGGCGTTCCCCGAAGACCTGATGGAAAAAACCGCGCGCGCGAAGCAACTCCGCGGCATGAGATTCCTCCACATCCTATGCCCCTGCCCGACTGGCTGGAAATGCGCCTCGGATCTCACCGTGAAACTCGCACGCGACGCCGTTAACAGCAAATCTTTCCCCCTATACGAAATCTTCGACGGCGTCAGATACAAACTTTCCTACAAACCCGGGGAACAGCTGTCGATCGCCGAATACATCAAACCACAGCGCCGGTTCGCACATTTGAAACCCGTCGAAGTCGAAGCCATTCAGCAACAAACCGACGAGCGCTGGAAACGGCTCATGCACACCGTCTCCTCGTGGCCCGCCTGAACAAGAACCCCGCACGCTCCGAATCACTCATTGCAAACCCGCTCGGATTATGATATAAAAGTCTCGCGTAATTACTCTGCATCCTCGCAACCACTTCAACAATTTCAAGGAGGCTTCACATGGCGTTCCGTGTTGACAAAAGGGACATTCAATTCATTCTCAAAGAAACGCTCGATCTCAACAAACTGCTTTCGCTCGAAGTATTCAAAGATTTTTCAGCCGAGGACTTCGATATGGTCATCGATCAGGGGGTCCGGTTCGCGGTTGAGAAATTGGCGCCGCTGAACAAGACTTCGGACCGCGAGGGTGCGAAGTATGACAAGGCGACGTCCAAGGTGCTCGTGCCGAGGGACCAGCTTCCCGTGTACACGGAGTTCTGCGAGAACGGCTGGCTCGCGCCGACGGGTAATCCGGAATTCGGCGGCGGCGGATTCCCCGGAACCGTGGGAATAGCGCTCGGCGAGGCGTTCGTTGGCGCGTGCGTGACTTTCATGATGACGCCCGGCCTCACACGGTCGGCGGCGCACGTGGTCGAAGCCTTCGGCACGGACGAACAGAAAGCCGTTTACGCCGAAAAGATGGTCACCGGGAAATGGGCCGGAACGATGTGCCTGACCGAGCCGCAGGCCGGCAGCGCCGTGGGCGACCTCAAGACCACCGCTAAGCCCGACGGAGATTCCTTCCTCATCACCGGTACGAAAAGCTTCATCACTTCAGGAGACCACGATTTCACCGAAAACATCATTCATCTCGTGCTCGCCCGGATCGAAGGAGAACCCGCCGGAATGAAAGGCGTCAGCCTGTTCATCGTGCCGAAATATCTCGTCAAACCGGACGGCGGCGTCGGGGAGTTCAACGACGTCACCTGCGGCGGCATCGAAGAGAAAATGGGCATCCACGGATCACCCACCTGCACTCTGAATTTCGGGGAAAACGGCAAATGCCGCGGATATCTGATCGGCGAAAAGAACAAGGGAATAGTAGCGATGTTCCAGATGATGAACGAGGCGCGGATAGGTGTCGGCCTTCAGGGGATGTCGCAAGCGTCCGCCGCCTATCACGAAGCTCTCGACTACGCGAAAGAACGTGTTCAGGGCGTCGATATACTGGAAATGAAAAACGTTGACGCCGCACGCGTTGCGATCATCAAACACCCAGACGTGCGCCGCATGTTGATGACCATGAAAGCGTACGTCGAAGCGTCGCGCGCACTTCTCTACAAAACCGCTTTCTACGCCGACATCGCGATGAATTCGACCAACAAGAACGACCGCGACAAATGCAAAGGGTTCGTGGAACTTCTCACGCCCGTCTGCAAAGCCTACTGCACGGACGTGGCTTTCAAGGTAACCGAACTCGGCATTCAGGTGCTCGGCGGCTACGGCTATTGCGCGGAATATCCGCTCGAACAGTACTGCCGCGACGTGAAAATCACGTCCATCTACGAAGGCACGAACGGGATTCAGGCCCTCGACCTGCTCGGCAGGAAAATCGGCATGGGCGGCGGCATGGTGCTGATGAGCTTCCTGATGGAACTGAACCAGTTCATCGCGGCGAACAAGAAAGACGAAGTGCTTGGAAAATACATAACGATACTCGAACAAACCCGCGACAAGCTCGCCGGGATAACGTCCAAGCTGCCCAAGCTCGGAAAAGAGAACGCCTACTATCCGGTGCTTTACGCCACACCATTCCTCGAACTGTTCGGCGAGATCGTCTGCGCCTACATGCTTCTCGAACAGGCGAAAATCGCGAGCGTTAAACTCGCGGCGATATTCGCCGAGCGCGGAGCGGCGGACGACGCGGCGAAAAAAGCTATCGTGGCCGACAGCTCGGAGGCCGCTTTCTATCACAACAAAATCCAGACGGCGGCTTTCTTCGCGACGAACATCCTTCCCGGCGTCTTCGCCAAGGAATATGCTTTCAACACGGGCGATGTCAGCCCGCTCGAAGCAATACTCTGACAGTCGTTTTCTTCTGATACCGAACTCCCACCGGCCCGGCCCTCGAAATGCCCGGGCCGGTTTTTTTTCGACGCCGCGCCACCCGCGCACGTGTGGCAATCATTGCCGCTTTCGGGTATATTGTTTCATAAGTTTTTGTTTAATCCCGAATCCGTCATTGGGATTCGGGGCAATGATTCAGAGCGGATGAAAAGCAAGGCGGAAGGAGTATTTTTGAAGTGAGCGTACCGAGATGTACGTGAACAAAAAAATGCGACGACAACGAA
>JAKLIR010000342.1 GCA_022709505.1 bacterium
TAGTCCCCAGGCCTCCAGCCGTTCGGATTGCATACTATCTTATCCGATGCGAAAAATAGAGGCCCGCGCTGCATTGTCACGGGACCGCCCTCGTCGAATGTGCGCGGAAAACTGAACCCCTGTTTCTCCCGTTTTCCATAGTGTTCCACGAGATCGTTGACCGCAAGGTCGAGATTCACCCAATCGACGCTCCCGTACACTTTCTTGATCTCATTCCTGAGCAAGTTCCCGCTACTGTCCACGAGCGTCACATCACGCCTCAGCCCTCTCACGCCGTTCCAATACATCGCCGGCGCCGTGAACTGCGTACCGTACAAATAATAAATTGAATCCCTCGGAAGAAATCTGAAAATGTCCCGGTCGAACTTCTCGAACCTGTTATCTGAAGAAAAATTGTTTATCGGATATATTTTCACAACTTGTATAACGAGAAAAACCACCGCCGCGAGCGCGAGCGGGATGCGCAGATATTTCGCCCCCGATCTTGATATCTGGGTGAACAAGCCGTCGAGTCCGGCGGCGATGAACAATCCGATGACAACGTACGCTCCTATGTAAAACACTCTTACGACGGATAGGCCCGCGTCATCGCTATGGAACCTTATCGCAAGCAGAATGCCGACGCTCTGTACGAGGAAAAGCCACACAAGAGTCAGTCCCGTCTTCAGCCTTTCGGTAAGCAGCAGTGCTACTCCGAGCAAAGCAATGAATAGGAATCCGGCGAAAAATTCAACCGGTAGATTCCTTATGAAGCTCGAAACGTACTTCATGATCGTGGGAATGTGGAATCCGAGTTGGTTCTCCCAAGATGAAAACTGCACTCTACGAACGTGTTCGATGAAAAGGCTCCACGTGGTCGGCGCCCTCCAATCGAAAAGCGGTTCGGCCGCAGCTCTCAACGGTATCTGCGCGTATATCATAACCGCAAGAAGAGCTACGAAAAGACCGGCGGCGAGGCGGACTGATTGACTCCGTGGAGAAAATCCTTCATATCGGAATATAACAAACAGCACCAGAGGCACGAAAGCCGCAAGCGTCGTGTAATGATTAGCGGCGGTTAGCCCCAAGAGAAGCGCGATAACTATCGGGAGTCTTCTTTTTGCTGTCGGCAGAGCCGCCACGCACATCAACAGCACGGTGTTCAGGAAAAGATTGAGCGCATATACCTCCGCGATCGCCGATTGAGACCAAAGCGCCTTCGAAGCGCCGCAAGCCGCCGCGCCGATTAAAGACGCGAACGTGCTGAATCCGAAACGCCTCGCCGCGAGAAAAAGAACGGCGACTCCGAGCGCCCCGAAGAACGACGACATCACGTTGATCCGGAAGCCCGGATTGCCGGCCGGCAGAAACTGAAACAGCCTGCCGAGTAAAGTGTGCAGCGGATAGCCCGGAGGGTGTCCCACGCCGAGCGTGAACGAACTGATCGCGAATTCACCCGAATCCTCGAACATTATGTCAGGCGAAACAGTCGCGAAAAATATCACGGTGAAAAATATAAAAATCAGTGCGGCGAGCAAAAAATCAATGCGCCGCGCGCGAGTCGCCGACATATTCAATTCTGTCCGGGGCCTTTCCTGAAAAGCGATGAGGCGAGAGTTATCATCCCGGTCCCCTTCTGTGTCGATCTCTTGAGAGAAGCGGACGCCAGACTGAGCAGCCCGCCGACCTCCGTCACATCTTTAGGATAGCATGAAACTCCGAAATTCACATCGAAATTAAATCGTTTGTCCGGGCCGAAACCCGCGCTCGTCAGCAATTTTTTCAATCGCATGATCGGAATCACGGACGATCTGTCGTCCGTTTCCGGGAGCATCATCAGGAACTGATTGTCTCCGTGCCTTCCGAGCAAATCCGTGGTTCTGAATATCTCGTTTATCATTCCCGCTATTTTCATGAGCGCTTTTCTTCTCTCCGGTTCTCCGTACATCTCGACGAATTCGTCCATCCCCACTATCTCCATCAGAACGAGCGTGAAAACGTAATTCTTTCTTTTCGCGCGGGCTATCTCTTCCTCGATCCGCGACCTGAAATATCGGAAATTCTTGAGTCCCGTGACGGTGTCGATTATAGTCTGCGACTGCATCTTCGCTTCAAGTTCTTTTATTTTGTCTTCAAGATCGGCGTTTGATTTTTCCTGATCGAGATACATCATTTTGAACTTGTCTTCGGCGGAGACGCGAGAAAACTGAGAGGCGAGCGACCACGCAAGAATCGTCATTGCGATCCACATACCCAGATGCTGGTACGGCCCGCTGTAATGAGTAAATGCGGCGCCGATCAAAATCAAAGCGCAGATTACGACCGCTGCTATTATAGACAGTTGCATGTCGAACCTGTAAGCAGCGGAAACCGCGAGCGCCGGCGCGAACACAAGCGCCCACGAGCCGACTCCCATCAGCATTATCGCGCCTACCGCGAGCACGACATCTATTACAAACATCAAAATGGAACCGCCGGAAAAACTTTCAGGGATGAAAAGTGAAATCAGCAATAAAACAACCATTGCCGCTTCAATTCCCAAAAGCGTCTCGAACCGTGAACCCGGGTCGCCCACCCGGCCGATAAAAACCATGTATAACGCGCCAAGGCCGTACAGCAACCTGAAAAATGAAGAAACCAGTTCTTTCTTGTTTATATATTTCTCCATTAATCTTCTCGTTGACACTGTAATGATGTTGTTTTAATATTATGCAACACGCCTGCTGTGTCAAGTTCACACGAGGGGCAAATCGTCTTCCGTCCCAAAATGGAGTCAGAATATGACAGATAATTCGCATTCGGGCAACTTCACAATCAAATTCGAACCTCACGGCGTGACATTGTTTTTAGGTAGTGATTGTCTTGCCAACAAATCCGGGACTTTCGCCACGATAAAAGAGACTATCAGCGCAAGGCAGATTGAAAAGGCCGACATATCGGTGATTGAAAAAGCACTGATGGAAAACAAAACCGATCCCGTTATTTTCGCGCCTCCGCAGCCGGAACCTACGGATGGGAAAGTATTGTCGAAACTCAGTGACGACGGCAATCAAGTCCTTATTAAAGTCGAGTCACCGGTTGGCAAAGGTAGAAAGGCCGAGATGAACGACGTGCTCGACGCGATACGGCTTGTCGGCGGAGAGAAGTTCTTCCTCGACGTCGAAAAAATAGAGTCCATGTTGACGTCAGCTCGTTTCCGGGACTTTTTTCCGGTCGGCGAAAGAAGAAACGGACGTTTTGATGTGACTGTATCGAAAGACGCAACGGAGGCCGTGATCAATCTCATGCAGTCGTTCGGCGGTGAATCGATAGATGTGCAGGACATACTCAGCTACCTTCAACGGAACAATATCGTGCACGGCGTCAAGAAAGATCTCGTGGAAAAAATCATTGAAGAAGGAATATACAACCAGAACGTCGTGATTGCAGTCGGACAGAACGCGGTGAACGGCGAGGACGGCGCAATCGATTATTATTTCGACATCGACGCGGGAAGACCTAAACCGCAGATAAACGAAGAAGGCGAAGTCAATTTCAGGGAACTGAACCTTTTCCAGAAATGCAAGGAAGGCCAGCCTCTCGCGCTGAAGAAACCCGGCACGCAAGGCATAAACGGAATGACGATCCACGGAGAGGAAATATCGGCGAAACCCGGGCGGGACATTCCACTTCCGATAGGACTCAACGTTAAAACGTCGCCGGACGATCCGAACCTGATACTCGCGGCGTGCGACGGCCAACCGAAAATCCAGAACAACAGAGTCAACGTAATTCCTCTCATCGAAGTGAACGGCAACGTCGATTTTTCAACCGGCAACATCGATTTCACGGGGTCCGTTCACATTAAAGGAAACGTGATTTCCGGATTCACCGTAAAAGCGATGGGCGACGTACAGATCGGCGGATGCGTGGAAATCTCCACAATCGAGTGCGGCGGAAATCTTTCCATCCGGCAAGGGATCGTCGGGCAGGAAAAAGCCCTCGTCGTATGCAGGGGAAACATCAACACCAAATTCATCGACAAAGCGACTGTTTACGCGGACGGCGACATCTTCGTGGAAGAATCCATAATGTTCTCGAAAGTCAGCAGCTCAGGAAAAATATCCGTCCTCGGCAAGAAAGGGTTCATCATGGGAGGGACTACGCGAGCCTCCAAGGGAGTGACCTGCAATCAGCTCGGAACGGTAACCCAGACCGTCACGCTTATAGAAGTCGGCGGAAGCCCCACTCTTCGTGACGAACTCGAAAAACTCGAAAACGAAATCAGAACATCCGAGGATCAGGCCGATATTCATCAGAAATCAATCGACAGC
>JAKLIR010000343.1 GCA_022709505.1 bacterium
CGAGATCAACAAGGGAAAAGGCGTGATCGCCGTAAGCGCGCATTTAGGGAGCATGGAGCTCGTCTGCGCATGGATCGGCGTGACAAAACTCCCGATGGTCACTGTTGTCAAAGCCCAGCGCGAGGAGCTTTTCACGAAGTTCATCACCGAGACCCGCGAAAAATGGGGAACGCGGATGATATTCCGCGCGAAAGGCGTGCGGCGCGAGTGCATGAAACAGCTCGGAGAGGGAAACATCATCGGCCTCGTGGGCGACCAGAACGCGGCGAGCAACGGCGTGTTCGTTGACTTTTTCGGCAAAAAAGCGGCGACCCCCACCGGCGCCGCGGATATCGCAATGCAGGCGGGGCTGCCGGTTCTTCCGGCCTTCATGGCTTCCCGCAATCCGGACAACACCACCACGGTGCATGTCTCGGACCCGATTCCGATGAGAGACACCGGCGACGCCGCGGCGGACATTCTTCACAACGTTCAGCTCTATACGACGGTCCTCGAACAATACGTGCGCAAATATCCCGAAGACTATCTCTGGTGGCACCGCCGCTGGAAAACACGCCCGGAAGACCTCGCCTGAGCCCGCCCCGCCCCGCGCCGACACTACCCCAATATTCCCGCTTCTTCCAATTGCACGAATACAATTCACGCCGAACTCGACGATTGGATTTTCGCTTCTTGCGCCGGGCCCGCCCCCTGCCCTTTTCCGAGCGATCGATGCCGTCTGATGGAATCGGGACGAACTCTTCATAAGTAAGGAAAAGCAGGTTGCCGGCGAACAGAAATGACTTCCTTTATGGAAATCGAATGAAAAACAAATATAATTGCTGTGAAAATTGTTTTCCGTCATAAAAAAACGAATTGAGAAATACTGAAATACGGAGGGGGTGAGAATATGGTCTTTATACGCCGCAAGACGTGAACGCAGTCCGATGCGATGCAGGTTTTGTATCGCAAGGACGGTTTCGTGAACGCGGGTGCTGCGACAGCCGGCTGTATTCTCTACTCCTCGAGCGCGTTCTGACTCGAACCCCGGCAGCCGACGACACAACATAATCCGCAAAAAGCGTTTTTCACGTTTTGTGAGCTTGCTTCAACCCGAATCCGGTATTGGGATTCGTTTATTGCTTTGTGCGTTGCAAAGAAACGGAAGATTTACAAAATCAAAAGGAGAACTTCTAAATGGGCGATTACAGACAGATGTGGACGGACCTCGATCTCGATCTCGCGAAACACGATGAATTGCTCGGGATTTTGGGACAGGTTTACACGCAGATATACCTTGCACAGAAAGACAGGCCGGAAGGGATGAAATATTTCGATTTCGTGGTGAGCGAAGCCCACGGGCTGAGAATTCAAGAGTTGCAGGAGCATCGCGACAAGGGCGGAAAGGTTGTAGGCGCGTTCTGCGTTTTCGTTCCGGAGGACGTTACCATGGCGCTCGGCGGAGTTCAAGTCGGACTTTGCGCCGGCGCCGATTTCGCGGTCCCGGCAAGCGATGGTTTGATTCCTTCGAAAACATGCCCGCTCATTCGCGCTTCACTCGGCTTCAAGATGAATAAAACATGCCCGTACATTCAATCGTCAGACATCTTGATCGGAGAAAACACCTGCGACGGCAAAAAGAAGATGTTCGAAATTATGGGCGAATATCATCCGACCTATGTGATGGATATGCCTCAGAAAAAGACAGCCGCCTCGCGCGACATGTTCATCTCCGAACTCAAAGCGCTTGTGGTGAAGCTCGAAGCCGAAACAGGCAGGAAACTGGAACCGGGCGCCCTATCCGCGGCAACCGGGAAATTGGAAGCCAAGAAGGCGGCGATCCGGCGACTCAACAAAGCGCGCGCCGCAAAACCCGCACCGATTTCCGGCCTCGATGCGCTTCTCGTCTCACAGATAGCATTCTACGACGACATAGATCGCTTCACGGGAAAAGTTAACGAGCTTGCCGATGAACTCGAAGCGCGGATCAAGGAGAAAAAAGGCGCATTCAGCGAATCCGCTCCGCGACTCCTTTATTCCGGCACGCCGCTTCCGCTCCCCGACTGGAAGCTGTTCTCGATCGCCGAATCGCTCGGCGTTGTTTTCGTCGGCGAAGAATCATGCGTCGGCAGCCGGTATTACACGACGGCGACACCGAAATGCGACGGCTCGCTCGACGGACAGATTTCCGCGATCGCGGACCGGCTTCTCGGCACTCACTGCGCCTGCTTCACGCCGAACTCCGAGCGCGTTGACGATATCGTTTCAATGGCGAAAGACACAAACGCCGATGGTGTGGTCCACTATAATCTGTCATTCTGCCAGACGTATGCCGCGGAGTCCGTCAAGGTTGAAAAAGCCCTAAAAAAAGCCGGCATTCCCGTGTTGTCGCTCGAATCGGATTTCTCAGCCAATGACGGCGAACAACTCAAGACCCGCCTTCAGGCGTTCGTTGAAATGATGAAATAGCCGGCGAACGAAAGCTGCAAAACAACAAGCAATTCCGACGAGATCATTCCGCACGCGGGATGCGTCGATGTAATGTTATCCGTCTGAAATATGCGCGGTGAATCCCCAATCGCGCGGTTTCCGCCGCTGGGCTCCGTTGCATCGCGATATTTTCGAGGATATCATTTCCATATCGTGCGGTTCGGGGAGGCCTTATGACTGAGACGAACAAACGGATGACGGATAAAGGTGAGCCGCCGGACGCGAAAGCCGTGGCCGAGTGGATCGGGGCTAAGAACTTCGAGAGATGGAACGGCCTGACGCGGTTTATAGCCGCGAACTACCCCGGCGTCTTTGCCCCCGACTGGATTTACGGCGGCATGAAACACGGCTGGGGGCTCCGCTATAAGAAATCGAAGTCGTTCTGCACTCTTATTCCCGAGCGAAACCGCATGATTGTTGTTATTGTGTTCGGCGCCAAGGAGCGAGGAATGGCGGAAGCGATTCTTCCGGAACTCAGCGCCGCGGTTCGCGAGGCTTACGAGAATGCGACAACATATCACGACGGTAAATGGGTGCGCATCGTTGTGAACGGCGAAAAAGCATCGGCCGATGTGAAATCCCTCCTCACAATAAAAAGAGCTCCTAAAAAATAACTCCGCCGCGAGCGGCCGCTCAAGGGGGCTCTTTTGAATCCGAATCCGTCACATGGATTCGGAGGCGATGATTCAGAGTGGATGAAATGCAAGGCGGAAGGAGCATCTTTGATGTGAGCGTACTGGGATGTACGTGAACGAAAAAATGCGACGACAACGAAGCAGTTCGCCGCTATGAACATCGCTGCGGATTCGGCGTACTATCGACGAATCCGTGGCGAAAAAGCGCCCCCTTGAATATCCCCCGCAAAACTTTCTCTTCCGCAATGCCGCTTAACAACGCGGCCTTGCTTTCTGCGCCTGCGGCCGGGTGCGGAGACCCGCCCCACCCGAACATCTTCCCCCTGACATCCTGTCCCCGCATGGATCCCGGGTCTCAGCCCGGGATGACGAACAAAAACCGCCGGGATGATGGACAATATGGAAAAAAAGAGAAGATGCAAAACCACCCTCGGAATGATGACAACTATGGTGCTATGACAAAATGGCACGATACGGGAATAACAATAGAGAAAACCCGGAATGCAGAAATAGGGCCCAGACACACTTTTTCCTCGTTACGGTGCTCCGCGCCGTAACGCATGGCAAGACCGCTCCGCGGTCTCCTTTAGTGCGGCTCTCCCGCCCGCTCTTTGATCTTTTGTGTATTGACGTTTTATGTAGCGCCGGGTCTCGGCCCGGTGGGTCTCCGCACCCGGCGGCCCCGAAATGACCACCCCTGACATCGATGGCCCCTCTGGATTCCGAATCTCTGTCCGGAATGACGGACACTAAGGTGAAGAATAGAAGCAGCATAACCACCCGGAATGAACAACGAAAGGCTCTGGAATTGCCCCCCCGCACCGTCATTCCGGCCTCCGAGCCGGAATCCATTTTAAGAGGAATGTGGAAGCAATTCCGGTTCCCTTCAGGAATTGCGGAGCAAGAAGTTTTGAAAGGGTTCATAGGGAAAACTTTTTCAAAAGTTTTCCCTATGCGACCGGGCTGCCGCCGGAAAGAGATAGCCCTGTTGTTGACGGGGAAAAGAGTTGTGGTAAGATGATTCCGTGAAACGGGAGTATCGAACAAGAAAGGAAACGCCATGCCCGTAATTTCAAGAAACCTTAATCCGAACCGTTCTTACGCGTTGGACGCGTTTCGCGGGTTGACGATGGCGATGATGATCCTCGTCAACAACGCCGGCGGGCCGCAACCCT
>JAKLIR010000344.1 GCA_022709505.1 bacterium
CTTCGCATCGCCCGTCGCCTTGAAATACCAATACGCTTCGAGAATCAACAAATTCGGATCGTCGCCGCTTTGCGTCTGGAACTTCATCCAATCCATACTTTCCGGCGCTTCCTCAAGCTCGACATCCGCCGGATACCGATTCCTGAACCCGATCATCCTTGTGGCAAGATCGTAATAACGCAAGATCAACCTGACATCCTCGAATTTTCCGGATCGGAGCAAAAGCCGGATCGGACCGAAGCTGTCGCGGCACCACATACCTGAGTATCTCCCCATCGGGACCACTGCCCCGGTTTCTGCAGTTTGTTGCGCCCGGATCAAAACAAGAGCGTTCTCAAATATGTCCGCAAGCTCCTTTTTGTCTGATTTTGCTGTCAATGAGCCATTCAGCCAGTCGTTCCAGTACTTTTTCGTCTCCAAAATGCCCGGAAGCGCACTGTCCACTTTCAATTTGGGGTCTTGTACCACCGATTTCGCACTTTGGGTATCTATATAGAATACCAATGACTTCTCCTGTCCGGGAGTAAGTGTACCTATAGTTGTCCTTAATACGCCCGGTTCGGCCAAAGCAGCCCCATTTAGTCGCCCGATAACCATCCATCTGTCACCAACTTGCTGAACAAGCTTGTCATTTCCAAGTACTTGGGCAACAGATTTTCCAGCGCTTGCCCGGACTTCGAGTGAAAGACCGTTTACCACCTGTTTTGAGTTGTTTTTGACCACAACCGATCTTATTATGGTTTTCTGTAACGGCGGGGCGTAAGTGACAGTAAACATGGAAAACTCGGCATTTTGCTCGACACAGACCACTATAGACGTCTTTCGCACGCGATATAGCTTGCTCTGTGCTAATTTCAGCTCATGTCCGTTTTCAGCACCGGGTCCACCATCGTGCGTTAAAACCATTTTCACCGGAAATGATGAGTATTCTTCAGCTATTTCGTAATTTGGGCCGACTATGCCGGTGAGTGTGTTTTGAGGCACGCCGAGCCCTTGCAGCGCGAACACATATCCATTTCCAATTCCGAAAGCACCGAGCGAGGACTGCTGGGGATTTCCGTTACTCAGGTCTCGCTGCTGAACGAACACGGCTGCATCGGAAAGCCAATCATATTTAGCAAACGTGGTGGGCCAGTTTTTAGACACAGCGTTTGAAGCTGTCTGCGCGGCATCCCCAAATGAAGGAAAATAGAGCAGTTGGACAACCACCATGAGCAAGGCGGCTAAAACTGAGCAAGAGCGGTAATTAGGGTAACTGTTTTTTGATATGGCAGCACACCTAAACATTTGTTTTCGCATATAGGCCTCCATTGGCAAGCATATTTGCGTATAGTCACTATGCTTTTTTGTGTCTTTTTCAGCGTTTTCACGATTAATTTTTGTGAAATTATTTTCATCCATCTAATATTGATTGATTTGGCGTTACCTTTAAT
This sequence comes from bacterium, assembly GCA_022709505.1. GTDB lineage: Bacteria > UBP15 > UBA6099 > UBA6099 > UBA6099 > JAKLIR01. Next base: position 1,434 of record JAKLIR010000344.1, read on the forward strand.
GTAATAATACAACAAATATAAGGGATGCGTCAAAACAGGAGATACAAAATGGGATTGCGTCCTCATAAAGTACCGCCACTCAACTATCCTCCGTTCTTCCATCAGCGCGGCCCGGTCGGATGCCTGCTCATACACGGCTTTACGGGCTGCCCCGCCGAAATGGAACTTCTCGGTCAATATCTCGCCGAACGCAACATGACCGTAAGCGGAATCCGGCTCGCCGGACACGGCACGCATCCTGATGAAATGGCGAAGACGGGCTGGCGCGACTGGGCGGAATCCGCCGAAAAAGGATACGAAGACCTGAAATCAAAATGCGAAGAGGTGTTCGTGGCGGGGCTTTCGATGGGCGGAGCGCTCACGCTGTACCTCGCGGCGCGGCACGAACTTCCCGCCGCCGCTTCGTTCGCGGGCGCTGCGATTGTCTCCGATTGGCGCTTAAAACTTCTCCCTCTCGCGCGCAAATTCATCCGCTTCGTTCCCAAGGGCGAAGATAACGATTTATACGATAAAGAAGCCATCAAACACATCGTTTGCTACGAATACGTCCCGCTCGATTGCGTCATAAGTCTCGTCGAGTTCACCAGCGTCGTGCGAGAGGGATTGCCGAGCGTGAAATGCCCGATCATCATCATGCACGGCCTTCAAGATAAAACGCTCCCGCAGGCGAGCTCTCAATATATCTACGAGCACGTCGGCAGCGCCGAGAAAGAACTTCTCTGGCTCGAAAAATCCGGCCACGGAATCCCCGTGGACCACATGAAGGACCTCGCCTTCGAACGCACCTACGCCCTCTTCCGCCGCCATTCGCGACTCCAATCCACCCTCCCGGAAAAATAACACCCGCGAAGTCGAAGGATTGACGTTTGTATATGTCTGCAATATACTTTTTACAATGGATGCTTTCGAAGCCATTAAGGTGTGCACGGGGTTCGAATGGGACGCTCATAACGCCGTTAAAATCTGGGGCAGGCACAAAGTTACTCCGGTGGAATGCGAACAGATGTTCTTCAACCGACCGCTCGCGGCGAATGAGGATGCGAAGCATTCCGACAATGAGCGACGGTTTTACGCCCTCGGCCGCACGGATTCGGGAAGACTCCTTTTCACCGTCTTCACCGTCCGTTCAAACAAGGTGCGGGTGATCTCCGCGAGAGACATGAGTCGAAAGGAGCGAAAAATTTATGAAGACTTCGAAGCCCAAGAATAACATTCCGAAATTCAAGACCGAAAACGACGAAAGAGCGTTCTGGGCTACTCACGACTCGACCGATTTCGTGGACTGGAATAAAGCACGACGATTGGTTTCGCCTAACCTGAAACCTTCCATGAAGACAATCTCCCTGAGAATACCCGAATCAATGCTCGCCGAGCTTAAACTTTTAGCGAACAAAAAGGACGTGCCTTATCAGTCCCTCCTGAAAATATTTCTGTCCGAGAAAATCCGTGAAGAACTTAAAACTCATTGATCCGCCGCTGTTCTCATCCGTTGGCTAAAGGAACGCCATTTCCTCGTTAAGATGCTCCATGACATAGCGCTTTTATACGGGGGCGCGGGCTTCTTACCCGCTCTTTGATCCTTTGCGCATTAACGTTTTATGTTGCGCCGATTCTCCGCACACGGCGGCCGCTCTTTTCCTCGTTAAGATGCTCCGCGTCGTAACAGCATGTTAGGGCCGCTCCCGCGGCCTTCATTCGTCTCCGCAAAACCTCACCCACCCCATCCCGAAACGCCACCCTGACATCCTGTCGCCCATGGATTCCGGGTCTCGGCCCGGAATGACGAAAACTAAGGTAATGCAGCAAAGCTGCACACTCTGGAATGGATAAACCCGAATCCGCCGATTGGATTCGGGAGCAATGATTCAGAGCGGATGAAAAGCAAGGCGGAAGGAGCATTTTTGAAGCGAGCGTACCGAGATGTACGTGAACGAAAAAATGCGACGGCAACGAAGCAGTTCGCCGCTATGAACATTGCACCGGATTCGACGTGCTATTGACGAATCCGGGATAATAAGATGGTTGGGAATGAAGAAAGAGAGAGTTTATCTTGGATGTGCCGGCGTTTCGGGCGTGAAACCATGTGACCGCGGAGCGGAATAAAAAAGCCGGGCTTTGCAGCCCGGCTGTAATTGTTCATGCTATAAGAGACAAACAAGGTTCCCCGCGCGGGTTTTCACCTTGAAAGGCGGCGTTTGAAGGCGTCGAATTCCTCGATGAGCCGGCGCGGGATCGCGCCTTCGAACGTGTCGAAGAATTTCTTGATATCCTTCAGTTCCTCTTTCCAGTCGTCGCGGTCGATCTCGAGCAGTTTCTTCATGTTGGTCGGAGGAAGCGAGAGCCCGGTCATGTCGATATCTTCCGCCTTCGGCATGAAGCCGATGGGAGTGCGGACGGCGTCGCGTTTTCCCTCGCAGCGGCTGATGATCCATTCGAGGACGCGCAGGTTTTCGCCGTATCCGGGCCACAGGAAATTGCCTTTCGAATCGGTGCGGAACCAGTTGACGTGGTATATGCGTGGGGGATTGGTCATCTGTTTTTCGATGTTGAGCCAGTGGCGGAAATAGTCCGCCATGTTGTAACCGCAGAACGGGTACATCGCCATGGGGTCGCGGCGGACTTCGCCGATCTTGCCGAATTGGGCGGCGGTGCGTTCCGAGGCCATTGTTGCGCCGACGAACACGCCGTGCTGCCAGTTGAAGGCTTCGTAAACGAGCGGCGCGAGCCGTGCGCGGCGGCCTCCGAAAATGATCGCGGAGATCGGGACTCCGTGGTGCTGTTCGAGCCGGTGGGAAACAGTCGGGCACTGTGATAGC
>JAKLIR010000345.1 GCA_022709505.1 bacterium
CGAAGCGCCGCCCGAACGGAGACCAGTCCCCCCACCATCTCGAATGCAGCGAATATTGCAAAAAATGAAACAGAAAAATGAAAACGATCAGTGCGAGTTCGCGCGGCCTCCGCTTGGCCATGAGCACGATTCCGACCGGCGCAAGGAGATAGTAAGGCGCATAAGCGAGAAGCCCGAATTCCTGATCGAACAAGAGACCGGCGACTCCGACCGGGGAATGCGCCATGTTGCCCCTCTCAACTTCGAAAAGCGCGAAACTCCCGAAAACCTCTTTCTGAAAAATCAGGAGGACAACGAGCGAGGCGACCACCGGAGCAGCCATTGTGAGATAGGCGCGCGGGGAACGGTTTTTCATTATGAAATACATCGCCGCGAACAGAGCCGGCCATAGGAAAACATATCTGTAATGAAGCCATGGAAGAAAAGCGAGTCCGAGCCCCGCAATTAAAAGTTCGAGCGTCGTCGCCCGCTCCCCGGCGCATAGTTTCCTCACAATATACACCTGAATCAGAAGCGCCGCCGTTCCCGGATATATTTCATACGCGTAAAAAAACACGGGCGCGGTGATACCCACCGCGAACGCCACGGCCGCCGACGGGAAATCCTCGCCCGTCATCTCGCGTGCGAAAAGCGCGAGATTGCATACCGCCGTTATAGCGATCAGGTACATGAAAATCATTACGCCGAGCCTGCCGCCGAGCATGTAAGCCGGGACCATCAGCATGGACAGCCCGATGTTGTGCAAGGGAAGTTTTCCGCCCCGCCTTTCGAGAAGCCGTTGTTGCTTATTGTCGCCTATGAACTTTTCCACGCGCGAATAATCGTGCAAGTATCCCGTATTGTTCCCGATATCGATGTCTTGATCCTGAATAATGCTCTCGGTGATCCTGAGATACTCGGGCTCGTCGCCCGTCGGGGGAAGGTCCGTGTATATCCTCGTAATGAAAAGCAAATACACGTTCAGGAGAAGAAGTATGAGTATGTATAGATGTTTTTTATTCAGTTGCGAACTGCCTCCCGGCCCATGCTCATTTGAATAACAGGTTCGGCAGGAAAAGAGTTATCGCGGGTACGTACGTTATCAAGATTAAAGCAACAACGAGAGTCAGATAGAACGGCCAGAGTGATTTCGTCACCTTTTCGATTGAGATGTTCCCAATCGCGCACCCGACGAAAAGAGTGCTCCCGACCGGAGGCGTGAGCAGCCCGATCGCGAGGTTCAGAAGCAGCATTATGCCGAAATGCACGGGATCCATGCCTATCGATGTGACCAGAGGCAGCAGAACCGGCGTCACGACGAGAATGATCGGCGCCATGTCCATAATGCAGCCGAGAAATAGAAGCACGATGTTGATCATGACGAGTATGACCCACGGCGTGTGCGATATGCTCAAGAGCGAATTCATGACGATGTTCGGCAGGTCCATGTAAGCTATCATTTTCCCGAACGCCGAGGCGGTGGAGATGAGCAGCATCACGGTGCCGATCGTTTTTATCGCCGCGCCGAACACGCGGGGCAGGTCCTTGAACTTAATCGTGCGGTACACGAACAACGTGATGATCAGCGAGTAAACGACGGCGATCGCCGAGGACTCCGTCGCGGTGAACATTCCGGAAATTATTCCGCCAACTATTATCAGAGGCGTGACAAGCCCGAGAAAAGCATCCTTGGAAATGCTCAGCGCGGTCTTCATGCCGACGCGCTTCCCCTTCGGATAATTCCTTTTCACCGCGATTATGTATGCGAGAGTCATAACCATCAGCCCGAGAAAAACGCCGGGTATGATTCCGCCGAGAAAGACTTTCCCTATCGAAACGCCGCCGCCGGCCGCGAGACAGAATATTATCGCATTGTGGCTCGGCGGTACAAGTATCCCCTGCGTCGATGCGGTTATAGTCACATCCACCGCGTAGTCCTTGTCGTACCCTTCCTTCTCCATCATCGGGATCATCACCGAGCCGATGGAAGAGGCGTCCGCCACGGAGGAGCCGGTTATCCCGCCGAAGAACATGCTGGCGACAACGTTCACCATCGCGAGCCCGCCGCGTATGAATCCGACGAATATGTTGGCGAAATCTATCAGCCGCACCGCTATCCCGCCCTCGGCCATGATCACTCCGGCGAGTATGAAAAACGGGATCGTCAGGAGCGAAAACGAGTTCAGCCCCTCAGCCATCTGCTGCGCCACGATCTGGATCGGCGCCGGAAGCCCCATCGCATAAGCTCCCGCGAATGACGCCAACCCCAGCGCGAACGCGATCGGCGCTCTCAACGCCACAAGACCCAGAAAAACTCCGAGAAGAACCGCCGGTCCCATTCCGTTTCCCCTTTTGTATCTTTTCAGCTCAAACGCCATTATCCCGGATTCGTCGATAACATGCCGAATCCGGTGCAATGTTCATAGCGGCGAAATGTGGAAACATATCCGCATTTCACACAAGGCCACTATCAGAGTTTTACAAAATCGGATGGATTTGTAAAGTAATTCCGGCTATTCGGATAGCCGGGCCGACGCGGAAATCGAGTCCTTACCTCAACACGCCTATCCTTTTCACGGGCCAAAACCGGAAGAACGCTTTCGCCTGAATGTTCCTTTTCGGCAGGAAGCCCCAGATATGGCTGTCGTGGCTGTTGCACCTGTTGTCCCCCATGACGAACACCATGTCCTTCGGGACTCTCACCGTCGGGAATTCGTAATTGGGTTTTTCCATTATATACGGCTCGTCCAGAGGTATGTTGTTACGATAGACCTTCCCGTCGTGGACGCGCACGGTGTCCCCGGCCACGGCTATCACACGCTTCAGGTAAGGAATCACTTTCGTGTTTCCGCGCTGGGAATCCTGAGCATAAAGGTATTCGAGGCTGTTCACGGCGGCGGGCGGCGGGCGGAACGAAATAATGTCCCCGGGCGCGGGATCGTGCAGCCTGTAGATGAACCTGTTCCCGAAAACCCGGTCGTACGGCATGATCGTCGGCTCCATCGATCCGGTCGGAATCATGTACGATTGCACAACCACGCTTTTCAACACCAACGCAAGCACTAATGCTATGACTATGGATTTGATCCATTCCTTGGTTTCAGATATGAATCGCGCGCGAGCATCGTTCCTTGCTGCTTCTTCTCCGAATTGCCCGCTCGCCTCTCGCCCCGTCTCGTCTTCCGAGCTCGGCGACGTTCCATTATTCATTTCTTCCATCATCAGCCTCACCTTTCAATTACATTGTAAAATAATACTCCACAAACCGCGAGTCAAGGAAACCCCGTAATCAGATCAAAAATATTATTAAATTCCACAATATTGTTTCTTAGACATTCCTCTTATATATATGTTCCAATCATTACATTTTATTCATGATACAGAAACAGAAAAGAAGTGTCCGCGCAGGCACTTGTCGCCTCCCGCATTGCCTCATAAGCGTTCGTGTGCGACAATAATCTGAACGGCAATATGAAAAACGATTCCGACACACCAAGCCCCAACAATTCCATCCACAACAGAATTCTTTTATTCGTTTTAAAAATATCGAAATTTTTCCTCTTCATTGCCGGCGTTGCTTCATTGGCTGTTGTTTTCTTTGTTTCGTTTTCGATGAACAAGGCGGAAACGCTGCTTGCAACAGCGGCGCTCGCCGTTGTGTTCGTGCTGATGAAAATATTCGCCCGCTCTTTCATCGCCCGGCGCCGATATGAATTTCATTTGATCGCCGTCGCGTTCGCGTGTTTAGCGCTCTTCTCTCTATTCATTTATAACTACACCGTCACGACGGATCGGGACTGCGGCGCCGTCGGCGCGGGGCTTTCACCGATTTACAGCCGGACGGAATGCGCGAAGATCGGCTCAAAATCCGCACGAAGCCGGTGCCTCGATTACACAAAGAATCCTTACGATGCGGTTTCGACCGGGAACGGGCTGGCGGTCGCCTACACCGGAGTGGAACGAGGCCTCCTACTAATCCCCTCGGAGAAATCTCGCCCCCCCCTGTTCCACCGCTTTTATTCGAAGGAACGAGGCCCGATAAGACTCCATTTCGATCCATCGAGTAAAATCCTCGCGGGAGGTCTCGTCAGAGGCAAAACCGTCTATTTCTTCAACACCGCCCCTTTCAAAATCCTGAAAATGGCGCCGATCCCGTGGGACAACATCGCGGACATCGATTACTACGACGGCAATTATTACGTTCTGTCTGAAAATCAGGTTTTCTACGTGATCGACAACCGGCGG
>JAKLIR010000346.1 GCA_022709505.1 bacterium
AGGTCCGAGTGGTCGCCCCGGATATTCAGCGGGCCGCTTATCGCCCGGTTGACGAGGTTCAGCACCATGGGAAGCCGGGTTCCGCTTTGGACGGGAAGCTGTTCCAGTGAAAAGAGGAGACCTTGGGATGAAGTAGCGTTGATAACTCTTCCGCCGGCGGCCGACGCGCCGAAGCATATCCCGGCCGCGCCGTGCTCTCCGTCTCCGGGCACCATCACGACGTTATGTTTGCCCGCCGCTTTCATCGCGTCGAGGTCTTCCGGGATCGCCGTGGACGGCGTGATCGGATAGTATCCCATCACGTGATAGTTGATCTGACTTGCCGCCACCGCGGCTGATTCATTTCCGTTTTTTACATCTATATATTGTTCGAGCCCGTCTGAATTGCTCTGAATTTTCGCTGTTTCGGACATTATAATGTTCCTCCTTGTGTGGTCGGACGGCTTTTACTCGCCGGTCTCGCGTTCAGCAGTTAGCGCCTGTTTCGGGCATGACTCAACGCATCTGAGGCATCCCTTGCAGTGTTTGATGTCGATGTGGCTGAAGAACTGCCGTTCTTTGCCTTTGTCGTCCGTACGGCGCTCGAAGATTATGCACTGATCGGGACACGTGGTGTCGCATTCTCCGCAATTGATGCACTTCTCAGCGTTCCACACCGGTATGAACCCGGAGCGGGAAGCGCTCAGATCGTTGAGAACGGAATTGCCGGGATTGAGGATCACGCCGCCGATCGGCGCGTTTTTCCATCCAAGCTTAGGTTGGAACGAATGAAACGGGACGAGCGGATATTTGCCGTCGTCCGGAACTTCGTAGATTTTCACTTCGTCGTATCCGCGCCTGAAACCTTTAATGTTCGGTTCCACAAGCGCCGGATACTTCTTCTCGAAATTGCGCCTGATGCTGTTTTCGAGATGATCCTTGTCGATGAAATCGGCGGCCCGGGCCATCGTCCCGAGTATCGTCGTGTTCAATCTCACCTTTTCCTCGACCGCGATGCCGAGCGCATCGACGCAGTACAGAGTGACGCCGCCGGGAATCTTAACAATGTCCCGCACTTCCTCGGGCGATTTGGCTGTGTTCACGATCACCTTCGCACCGGGATTCACTCCCATCATCAGAGGAAGACTTTTCACCAGCACAAGCGAGAATATCACTTCGAGGTCCGGCTCTATGACCGGGCTGTTTATACGTATTTCCTTGTCCGCCGCCGCGAGACGTATGTAAGCGCGCACGGGCGTCCCTTTCTTTTCAGACCCGTAGCTCGCGAAACTGATCCCGTTTAGTCCGAGTTCGAGGATCGCGGTGTCCGCGAGGATCTTGCTCGCGAGATTCGCACCCTGCCCCCCGATGCTTTCCATTCGGATTTCATAAGTTCCGAATTCGTTCCTTGACGGCAACTGCGTCTTTTTAGTGTCCGTAGTCACGACTACCTCCCTTTATTCTGTGCTTTATGTCGTCCGGCCGAAGGCGTATGGTCGCGCCGCGCGGTTCCGTCGTGGGTTTGACGAGTAACGGCGGCTCTCGATCTGCGTCTTATCAACAGTATGTTATTTTAACACTTAAATCCTATATTTAAATATGCGTGGGCTTTTTCCCTTTCAGAGGGCCGCACATGCTGTTTAAATTATTTATATATGGAAATCTTTCGGGGATTGACCGCCTCGTTTGAGCGCGGTTTTCCGCGTTATTTTAATAACGCGGCCTTGCGGGATATGTCGATCACTAATATTGAGCCGTCGTCGAATATCTTCTCACGCGTTTTGCCGAGCGCAGAAAGGTTCTTCTGGAAGCCGATCGTATTCATCGCCGTCTGTGTGTTCCACGAATAGCCGAGAGACGATCGCTCTTTCGCGTAATCCTCGTGATATCCCGCCTCGTTGCCGTAGGAATACATTATGTATTTGATTTTCTTCGAAAGCAGATATTTCGCGAGAGGCTCGGGACCTTCCTTATAAGACGGAATCCCCGGAGGCGGGCTGACCGTTCCCGGCCAATCCACAACATAGACCGGGTTTCGGCGAAAATCGAGAACGAACGGTATATCGAGCCTTTCGAAAATCACAGCGCCCGGGGGAACTGATCTTTGCGCCGACAGATAAGGAGCAGCCCGCTCGCTTGATATGAGCGGCCGGTTTCTTATGCCCGAGACGACGTTTCGCATATAGTCCTGATACCTCATGAAAAACTGATTCCACGAGCATCCGACGAGGAACGCAGCGAGAATAATCGCCGCAATCGATGCGTGCGTGCGACCGCCGGAATCGCTTCGTTCGGAGAGCGCGTGGACCATTAGTGCGAGCAATGTCGGGAACGTGAAGGAAAGAGTGTAGTACATCGGAGCGAAACCGCCCACGCTGAAGAATACTATCGGGTAACTGACGACGCACGCGACGAAAAGCGAGAAAAGCGCTTCTCTCCCGCCACGTATCGGCCGTCCGTCGCGGAAAAGAATAAATCCAACAATGACCGGGATGAATATATAGGCGTTCGTCGCGGCTATTAACATCGATTTCAGCCACAATCCGATCGATATGCCTTGATATGGCATTTCCAGCAAACCGTAAACAGAACCGTGATATCCCTTTCCGAGCAGCGGAAACAATAAAGTGCCGCTGGAGTGTTTTAGAGAGAGCATCCATGGGAATAGACACGCCGCCGTCAGTGTCGCCGTGAGAGCAGCCTCGAAAACGACGTTTTTTCTATTCACGGACCTCGAGAATTCGAATGCATGGAACATTCCGAGAAAAATCACGCACGGCGGAATAATGTTCATCTTCAGCGAGCACAACCCCGCCGCCTGTATGGCTATCAGCACTCCGCGTGCGAACGGCTTCATGTCCCATCCCCTGCTTCCCTCGAGTGTTCTTAAGATGCTCAAAAATAACACGACCGGAGTTGTGTGCGCTGTAATGTTGCTCGGATTTTTCTCGGGGAAAAAGAAAAGGAACAGCAAAAAAAGACCCGCCGCGCCGGCTTTCATTCCCCGAGCCCTGCTCCATGGAAAAAGAAGCCCAGCGAGAATCAACATTGCTATGCCGGGATCGATCATTCGAAAACCAGACGGCCCGGTCTTAGCAAGTTCCATCGCTTGAAGGAACACTTGCCCGCCGAGAGAGCTGACGAGTCGGCGTTCGCTGAATGGATCATCTCCCATTGTCCCGGTCTGGATCATTTTTTCCGGGTAAACGAAATATCCGTGGTAGTCGTCGTGCTGATTGAAATTGTAAAAATTAACGAAGCCGGCGTACTGAACGGCAGCGAGAAGAAGTACGCCGAAAACGATTATTATTAGAGCTTTGTTCTTCGAAAGTGCTTTTGCCGCGATCCGGACGTCGGAAATGATTCCTTTGTAATCGATAATTGAAAATAAGGCGAAGAGTGCGATCCCCGCGCCCGTGAAAATCGTGATGCTCTCCTTCGAGACGACGCCCGCGAGGTTCATGATACCGCCTGAAATCGTCGCGAACGCCATCCCCCATGCGGCTTTCATTCCGAAATCGATTCGACGGCGCGGAAGAAGTGCGGTTTTTATCAACCCGCCCCAACCGGTGAATGAAATAAGGATACATATTCCCCATGTAAATCCTTTGAGATAACCTAACACGTATCATTTCCTTTCAGAAAGAGCCCCGGCCGCCGGCACTCAGTAAGCGAAGATGTCGTATTTTTTCATCAAGGCGAAAAGAGCAAACCACGGGCCCCACTGGATCACAGTGAATAAAAAAGCCGCCGGAACGCCTAAGAACCAGCTCGCGTAAATTGCTCCGGCCGCCGCAGCGCCTATGATGGGCAGCAACATGCTTACAGGCGCAAATACGAAAAACAGTATGAATATTTCGAAGATTGCCGCACCTGACAGGAACACGGCGACACTCGATGTCTGAATTCCGGTGATCGCGGAAACGGCATAGCAGGAAACCGCGAATAAATATGAATGAATCAATGCAACTGAAGCGACGGCGAGATATTCACCGGAGAAAAAACGTATCATTAGAGGATATCCGAAGAAAGGGCCGGCGCCCGGAATAAGTCCCCTTCTCCACTCGAAAATCATCGCAATGCTGAGCGAGGTGGAGACGAGCATACCGGCTCTTATGACGAAATAAAAATAGTTCGGGTGGAAACAGCTTCCAATCACCGGAGCGGTGAGAAGATACTGCCTCGATACCGGGATCGCCGCCCATATAAAAACAAACAGCGCCGCAAGAAGCGCGAAGGGTT
>JAKLIR010000347.1 GCA_022709505.1 bacterium
GTTGAACGACGGCATGTGGTTGTACCTGTCAACCATCTGATCGACCTTGCCCTCAACCTGCATGACGAGTCTTTTTCTCGCTTCCACCTCGCCTCGCAACATGCTCAGCCTCTGGCTTATCCCATCGAGTTCGGGGTTATACGCCCTGCTCGGAAGCGATTGCTGATCTTCGTCCGTCCTGATGTAGTCAACAAAACCCGGCTCGCTGCTTATCCCGGTCTTATTCTGAATCCGTTTGCTAACTTCCTTGATTTTCTGAATGTCTCTCTGAATGCTTTCGGCGTCTCTCTTCAGCGACAACACCGCCGTGTCCATCTGCTGAACCTTGTGGACGTCGGTCACCCGGCCTCTCATCCCGAAATAACTTAAAATCAAATAAAGGTTCGTGCCGACGATCAGGATGCCGGCAACAACGAGGATGTACACGAGATGGTAGGAAACCACGACGTTGTAGAATGACCTTCCGACGCGCGGCACCACCACGAAATTCAATTTTTTGATTTTGTCCGGTTCAAACATTTCGCCTCTCCGCTTCACAAGCGGATGTTCTCCCCTTTCAGTTCCCTATTGATAACGCAAGGCAAGCCCGGAAGATTCATAAGTTTCATGGCGAAGGCGTTCGCCGCTATTTCAGACAGAGTCGTCAGGCTTTTTTCTATTCTGAATATCTTCAGGTCCAGCACGGGCACCTTATAAGCGAGGTCCACGAACGTGAGCGAACACCTTTCGAGATGGTGATAAATCTCATGCGCAACACAGATGTTCGTCAGGTTCGACAGATAGATTTTATTGACTTTATTCTTCTTCATGATGAATTCCCTGCAAGCGCGCAGGTTGCCTTCGTAAACACTGATCGTGGGAGGCGCGTGCCTGTATGAGGAAAGAATGTTCACTGATGAATTTTTTCTCGAAGGGCTGATGTCGAAAAGGACTCTGACTTTGAGCATCCGGGCCAGCCGCAGAGGATCGCTGCAATTATAATGTTGAACGACCCTTCCGCACGTGTCCGCGCCCACCGCGAGCGCAACTTCCGTCAGCTCTTTTATATTGAATTCCGGTATCCGGTGATATAGAGTGTCGCCTCTGAGAAGCTCATGGGCGAGTTTGCGGTCCTCCTCGGACCATTTCCAACAGTCCTCGGATCGCCTTAGTCTGGACTTTATCGAATAAATATCCATTTTAGAGTCGCGCGTTCTTTTATCTGCCCATTCCTACACGTTGCGAAGACTGAAGGAGTTTTCCCTCAGTCATAAAAGATTGCGAAACCACAAGTTCCACCTTTTGAAATTCTTTTATGGTCATTGCGCCGCAAAGCCCCATTGCGTTCTTGATGGAACCGAGGAGATTCTGCGAGCCGTCGTCCACGAGAGACGGTCCGACGAGGATGTTTTTGAGCGGGCCGCATACTCCGACCTTAACCCTCGTCCCCCTCGGCAACGCGGCGTGCGACGTCGCCATGCCCCAATGGTATCCTCTGCCGGGGGCTTCTTCAGCCTTCGCGAACGGTGAACCGATCATAACCGCGTCCCCGCCGGCAGCGATCGCCTTGCAAATGTCTCCGCCGACACGCATCCCGCCGTCCGTTATAACCGCCACGCTCTTCCCGGTCTTCTTCTTAAAATCATCTCTTGCCTGAGCTGAATCCGCCGTGGATGTGATCTGGGGTACTCCTATGCCGGTCACGCCCCTTGTCGTGCAGGCCGCGCCCGGGCCGACTCCAACCAATATCCCGGCTGCTCCGGCTTCCATCAAGTCCATCGCCACTTTATACGTTACGCAATTCCCGATTAATACCGGTTTGCTCATTTTCTTGCAGAAAGCCGTTATGTCAAGCGTGATCCCCTTCGATGTGACGTGTTTTTTCGACGTCACGGTCGATTGCACCACGAAAATATCCACTCCGGCTTCGAGCGCTATTGCTCCGAATCGCTCCGCGTCCTGCGGCGTGGATGATACTGAGCAAATAACTCCCTCTTTCTTTATCTCTTCTATCCTTTTCGCTATCAATTCATCCTTTATCGGCTCTTTGTATGCGTTTTGGATAAATGAAGTAACTTCTCCTGAATCCTTCCCCGCGATTTCGTCGAGTATAGCTCCCGGATTCTCATACCTTGTCTGAAGACCGTTGAGATTTATGACAGCCAATCCCCCAAGCTTGCCCATCTCAATCGCAAATTTCACATCCACAACACCATCCATTGCAGATGCGAGAATCGGTGTCGAAAACGTGTATTCTCCGATTTTGAGATCGGTATTCACTTCGTCAGGGTCAACTGTTATGTTCGATGGGACTATCGATACATCGTCAAATCCGTAAACTTTTCTTGCTTTCCGCTTGCCGCCGATTGTGATCTTTTCCATAGTGGGCACATCGTACCAAATCAATGGTGATTTGTCAACTAATATTCAAAAATCCACTCATTACTCAAGTATTTTACATTATATATAAGTCACGATGTTTTTATTTTTTTAAAACTTAATTTTGCGAAAAAAATTACTTGTTGGTGGAAAAAAAACCTTCAAAACATGAGTTTTTCACACACTTTTCCACTTTTCAACACCAATATTTTCAATATTTTTACCGTTTTGTGGAAAACTTTCCTTAATTAATCGCTTTGCACAACGAATAATTACACGTTTTGCAGCGCAAACACATTGTTATACTTATTTTCGCATCTTTTAAGGCGTTTTTACAGTGTAAGGCTGGGAAGCGGGGAAAGAGGTAGGATATTTTTCTTACTGCAATAAATTTCATAGCCCGCTTTCGCAATCATGCCTGCATTGTCGGTGCAAAGCATCATATTCGGGAAGGAAAAATTTATATCCTGAGACCGACAGCGCTCGGCAAGTCTATCGCGCAAAGGTCGGTTTGCTGCGACACCTCCGGCGAGCCACACCAAACGGGCATCGTTCTGTTCCGCAGCTCTTAACGTCTTTTCCACAAGAACATCGATTGCGGCTTCTTGAAACGACGCGGCCACATCATTTATGGTGACTTCCCGGTGTTCTCCTTTTTCCATGTTTTTCATGAAATTAAGAACCGCGGTCTTGAGTCCGCTGAAACTGAAGTTAAGTTCTTCGGACTTCATCATCGGGCGGGGAAACCTTACTTTTTCGGGGTTTCCGCTTTCGGCTGCCTTTTGAATCTTGGGGCCGCCCGGATATCCGAGTCCGAGCAACCTCGACACCTTGTCGAACGCCTCCCCGGCCGCATCGTCAACCGTTCCGCCGAGTTTTCTATATTTTCCCACTTCTTCCACAAGAACGATTTCGGTATGACCTCCCGAAACGAGCAGGCACACGGCGGGAAATTCCGCCGGCGCCGCGGTGACGATGTTGGAAAGAATATGCCCCTCGAGATGGTTCACGCCGACAACCGGTATTTTGAGCACTGTGGCAAGAGCTTTCGCCGCCGACACTCCGACCACGAGGCTCACAATCAGGCCGGGGCCGACCGTGACGGCGATAAGGTCCACACCCCCGAATCCGACATTCGCGGCGTCAAGAGCCTGTTTGATTATGTGGTTCACCACTTCCGCGTGTTTTCTCGCGGCTATTTCAGGAACAACCCCTCCGAAAAGTGCGTGAATGTCCTCTTGTGACGACACTATGTTCGACAACAATTCATTGGGCCCGCGAAGCACTGCCGCTGATGTTTCGTCGCATGATGATTCTATTCCAAGCGTGATGAATCCCTTGTCAAGCATTAAAAGCCTCCACTTGCACGCCGGCCAATCCTATTTCAGTCTCGAAATCAGCTTCGAAAAGTCTTCCCCAAGGCAACCGGGCTTTTCGCACCCGCGCACTCGTGAAAACTGTTTCCCTTCCCGTGTCTCCCCATATCCGGTTCGCCTTGCCCACGATATAATCCCCAACGATCTTTCCCAACTCCCGCTCTACTTCATGCTTCAATATCCGCTCGATTTCCACAGGATGCTCGATGTTCATCGGTTTGTCCGTTTTTTTCATTAATTCGGATCTGACAACCGAACTGTAAACATAATCCTGAAGCAACGAATAAAAAAGAAAATCAACTTGATTTTCCACATTCACGCCCCGCCCCGCCATTTTCATCGCCGCTATCACAGCAGTTTGAGCCACCACCGTACCCGCGGAATTGCCGGCCGTGTTCCATCCCGCGTATGCTCCGAGTTTGAAATACGTACCTCTTTCGAGAAGCGCTTTCACCAATCCCGGAGACGACCCGTTCGACATT